>JBKJTX010000224.1:0-5439 GCA_046590315.1 Ramlibacter sp.
ACCCTCCCGGCCGGCGCCGACGAACGACAGGGCAAATGTCAGGACGAAGATGATGGGAAGCATCACAAGATAGGCGCCAGTCGAGTGCGCCAGATAGCGCAGGCGGCCGACACGGCCACGGCTGGACCAGACCTTCACGGGCTGGAAGCCCTCGCCTTGTTCCTGGACATCGGCGACTGCCGCTTGCGGCGGCGCATAGGGATTAACGGCTGACATGGCTTTCTCCTCCTGGCTGATGAGTCCGGAATTTATTCTAAAGCACTACAGCAGCCCGGCGCGCTTCACAGCGTGATAACGATTGACCAAAGCCACCGGCAGTTGCGCCGGCTCCACATCGAGGGACAGCGCGTCGTTTCCCACCACCCGGGCAAAGCCATCGCTTCGCGACTGCTCGAAGAGGTGCGCGGCGGCGATTTCGACGGCGTCTTCGGCGCGCACCAACGGTTGCCGCGCGAGCTCGCCCAGCACTTGCTCGCGCAGACTGGCGACCATCACCAAGTGGCGCCCGCGCAGCAGCCGAAGGGCGGGCTTCAGTTCGGCCGCCTCTTCGTCGCGGAAATTCGTGAGGACAATTACCAGCGCCCGCCGGGGGTGCAGAGTCATCAAGTCGCGCGCAGCCTGCAGGTAATCGGAATGCGCGGCCGCCGGTTCGATGTCGTACAGCCGGTTCATGAGCGCGTTAAGTGTCGCCACACCCTTGCGCGGCGCAAAATCGCGGCGCTCGCCCGGCGGGTTGCCGAAAGTCATTGCGCCGACCTCGTCGCCCTCTTTCAATGCGACGTAAGCGAGCAACATGACGGCGTTGAGGGCCTGATCGAAGTGGCTGCCGCCCGTCTTCAGCCGGCCCTCGTCGGCGCGCATGCGCCGCCCGCAATCGAGCAGGAAGAACACCCGCTGGTCGCGCTCGTCCTGGAACTGGCGCACGATGGGCCTGCCCTGGCGCAGCGTGGCCTTCCAGTCGATGTGGCGGATGGGGTCGCCGGTGCGGTACTCGCTTAGTTGCCGGAAGTCGGTGCCCAAGCCGCGCTGCGCATAGTTCTTGATGCCGATCTGAGCGAGCCGGCGGTCGCCTGCCAGCCACGCATAGCCCGCCACGGCGGCAAAGTTGGGATACACGCGCACCTCCTGCGCCACCCCCACCACCATCAGGAATTCAAAGCACCCGCCCAGGCTGCGCCAGCGCAGTTGCACGCCGCCGAAGCGCGCGAGGCCGCGCCGCATGGCGGTCGCGGTATAGGGCAGGACGGCGTCGGACTGCGACGTCACTTTCGCGGACTGCGGCAACCCCTCCAGCCCGAACAAGGGATCTGCTTCGTCGAACACCGCCACCGTCCATGCGCGATGGCCGGTGTTGGTCACTACCAGCTTGACTGTGGTGGGGACCCCGAGCGCGAAGGCGGACGGAAGGACGCGTCGCGCACTCAGCGGCGACACCGTCCAAGCGCGGCGGCTGCTCGCCCAGTCCCAGGCCGCCCATGCCGCGCCTGCGGCAAGCAGCGAGGTAGCGCCACGCACCACATCGCCAAGGTCCATGCCGGCGAGCAGGGCTGCACAGGCCGCACCTGCGAGGAGCGCAAGAACGCCCACCGCGCCGCGGCTGGGAAGAACGGCGCGTTGTTGCATGCGTCAGGCCCGTGGCGCTTCCACGCTCTCGACCGCGGCGCGCAGCAGCTCGTCGGCCGAGCGGCCGTCCAGCTGCGCATCGGGCGCGAGCATCACGCGATGTCGCAGCGCCGGCAGGGCATGTTGTTTGACGTCGTCGGGCGTCATGAAGTCGCGCGCGGCGAGCAGCGCCGTGGCGCGGGCGGCGCGCACGAGCGCAATCGCGCCACGCGGGCCGGCGCCGCTGGACAGGCCGGGCCAGTCCCGCGTGGCGCGGGTGATGCGCACGGCGTAGTCCAGCACGCGATCGTCGGCGCGTACGTGCGAGGCCAACTGCTGCAGGTCCAACACTTGGCTCTGTTGCAGCACCGGCTTGACCCCTTCCAGCGGCAACTGGTCCCCCGCGAGATGCTCGGTGGTGGCGCGCACGATCGCCGTCTCCTCGGCTTGGCTCGGAAAATCGATGCTGATCTTGAACAGAAACCGGTCCAGCTGGGCTTCAGGTAGGGGATAAGTACCCTCGGTGTCGATCGGGTTCTGCGTCGCTATCACCATGAACGGGCGCGGCAAGGTCATCGATTTGCCTTCCAGCGTCACCTGGTACTCCTGCATCACTTCCAACAGCGCGCTTTGCGTCTTGGCGGGCGCGCGGTTGATTTCGTCGGCGAGCAGCAAGTGCGTAAACACCGGGCCTTTGTGGACGCGTAATGTTCCGATCGCGTTATCTGCCGTACTCGCCCGGTCCAGCACCGCGTGGCCGATGATGTCCGAGGGCATCAGGTCGGGCGTGAACTGCACGCGCGCATAGCTCAGCGCCATCGCTTGCGACAACGCGCGCGCGAGCAGCGTCTTGCCGAGGCCCGGGACGCCCTCGATCAGCACGTGACCGCTCGCCACAAGGGCGATCAGCGCCTGCTCCACCGCCTGCGGCTGGCCCACGACGGCCTTGGCTACTTCGGCGCGCAGCCGGTTGAGCAGTTCGGCCGCGCGGGCCACGTCTTCAGGTTGGAGTTGCATAGGGCTCTTTCGGGTGCGTTGAAGGGGAGCGATACGTTTCGGCCAAGCGGCGTCGCGCGGTCTCGAGCAGATCGAGCTCCGCGGGCAAAGCCGCAGACGTGCGACGGCGCGGCGCGAGAACGTGCTCCAGGTCGCGCGCGGCAAGACCCGTGGCCTGCGCCAGTGCCTGCACGCGGGCCGCGCCGGCGAGGCGGCGGTAACCGGGAACGTGGCGCCCGGCAGATTCTTGAAGGGCGCGCACCTGCGCTGCATAGAGGGCGTCGGGGCCGTGCTCGCGCAGAAAGCGGGCGGTGCCGGTCACCTGCTCGGCCATCGATCTGCGCTGCTGCTCTGTGGTTGTGCCGACGGGGCCAAAGCGCACCGCACCGCGCCAGAGCGCGGCGAGGACTGCTGCCAAGACCAAAACAATTGCGATCCACGCTGCGTGCCAGACCCACAACAGCAGGTGCTCGCGCGATTCTTCGGCCACGATCCAGACCTCGACCCCCGGCTCCAGCTGCAATGTTGCGGCCAGCACGACGGCGTTGTCCCCACGCAGTAGCCCGGTGTTGTGGAACGCGCGATGCGGACCGAGCACGGTCACGCTACCCTTGCCCACGGCCATGCGCAGCAATTCGATGCCGCCTGAGCCTTCCAACGCCCAGAGCGGCACGGCCGGTGTGCGCGCAACCATGCGTTGCCAATGGGGCCAGCCACACAAGCGGAGGCTGCGGGCGGTGTCTGGCGGCAGCGGCGCGGCCATACGGTCCGACAGCTCGCGGCAATCCTTGTCCTTGGCCGGCGTCGACGCGCCAGTCCTGGGCGCAGGAGCGACAGGCGCCCGGATGACGGGCCGCTTGTCCGCTTCCTGGAGGTCGACCGGCACCCAGTCCGACAACGCACCGTCGCCGGCGAGCAACGCCGGCAGCACCAGATGCCCACCGCGTTCGACCCATTGGTGCAAGCGGGCCTCGCGACCGGGGAAGAGAGCCCAGTGGGTGGATGTGAGCAATAGCCGCGCGTTGGCGGGCGGCATGGCATCGAGCCCGGACTTGGTCTGAATCTTCGTGCCCAGGTCCTGAAGTAGCCGTCTGGCGCCATACAGAGGATTGCGCGCTGCTTCGCCGCGCGGCGGCGTCCGTACTTCCACGTCGACCCATTCGGTCACACTGGCGAACCACGTGCCTGTACCGACCACCAGCACAATTAACAGCACGACCGATAGCGCGCGAAGCAAGTTGTCGCGGCTCATGTTGCGCCCGTCGCGAGCGCGCGTTGCCGCAAATGCAGATCGAACTCGCTGCACAGCGTCAGCACGCGCTGCGTTTCGGGTAGGCGGGCGCCATAGACCGCCGGCTGCCACACAGCAACGAGGCGGGCGAAGAAGTCGCCGCGCCCCGCTTCGAGGTGGCGCTGCGCCAACGCGACGCACTCGCCTTCGGTGCTTGACGCGCGGATGGGGACCTGGTGGGCATGCACCAGCCCCGACAGCGCCCCCCGGTACAGCAGCGACAGCGCCGCGCGATGCTGCCCGCGCTGCCATAGCGTCGCCGCTGCCGCACCGACGTCGTCCGGCAGACTCTCGGGCCGTATGTCCAGACTTTGCACGTGGCTGGGTAACCGCTCGCGCTCCGCCAGCAAGGGGTCGCCTCGAATGCGGATCCAGCGGCGCGCGCCCACGAGCAGGAAGGCGGCCATCACAGCTGCGCCCAGCCACATCAGCAAGCGACCAGTTTCGGACAGCCAGCGCACCAGATGCGCCAGCCAGTCACTAACCTCCGGCTCCTTGGGCTTGGGCTTGTCCATGTTCTTGAAGTGCAGCGACTTCTCGGTCTTGGTTCCGCCGAAGTCCGGGTCGGCGCGCAGCTTCTCCACGGCCTGCTGTACCTGTTGCGCCGGAATGGGGGCCGCAGCAGGCGCGGCAGGCAGACACGCCAGCGCAGCAGCCAGGAGGAACCCCCTATGTGCTGAAGTCACGGCGAAACTCCTGCTCAACGTCCCAGGCCTCGAGCTCAACGCGCCGGTTGAGGTACATCGCGAAACCCGCGGCCACATAGAAGGGCTCGAGGACGAACACCACTGCGCCGTAAAGGAGCGTTATCGCCAGGTTGCTGGCGATGCCCGAGCCCTCGCGCAGCCAGCGCATGAAGTCGCCCCGCATCCCCTCCGGTGCGAACAACAGGATGACCGCGGCGCCTGCGATCACAAGCGCGCCTTCGATGTTGGCAAAGATGAAGTGCATGCCACCGGCGGCGCCTCGCTTGCCCCGCAGCACCTGTGCCCGGCGTGCCCGGCGCGCTTTACCGCGCTGGCCTTCCAGCTGGTAAATCGGCTGGGTGTAAGAGCGCCAGGGCGACAGCCGCCGCAACGTCAACGCCGACAGCCACTGCCGGCCGAACACCGGTCCGCGCTGCGCCCAGACATCCGCCCATCGCGTTTCTTGCCCGAACACGGCACGCGAGAGCACGAACATGAGGCTGCGGTCCAACCAGGGCTTGAGCCATAGCAGTAGGAAGCCGGGCAGGGCAGGATGAACCTCGATCGTCGCGAGGACCAGTAGCAAGGTCGCACCGAAAACCGGTGCCCAGCAGCGCCAGATGCTGCGTGCGTTGCGATGGACCAGCACCACGCCGAGGTCGGCGGCCTCCATCATCGAGCGCGGGCGCAGTTGCAGCGCCAAGCCTTCAACGCGCATGCGGCCCCTCTGCAGCCGGCCGGCCCTGAAGCGCCAGGTAGCCCAGCACCAAGGTCCAGCACCCGGCGCCCACGATGTACTTCACCTGCGGCGTGATCCAGCGTGCGGACGACCAAAAGGCCTCTACTCCGGCCGCGATCAAAAGC
>JBKJTX010000225.1:0-5195 GCA_046590315.1 Ramlibacter sp.
GGCGAACAGCGATTCGATGGAATCCAGCACGACGCGCTTGGCTTTGATGGAATCGATGGCAAGTTCAAGTCGAACAAAGAGTCCTTCGAGGTTGAACTCGCCTGCTTCCTGAACATCTTTTCGTTCGAGCACAACATAGTCGATAAGAATCCTCTTCTCAGCCACGAGCGCTTGTAAGTTCAATTTCAGCGAAGCTACGTCTTTGTACAACTCATCTTCAGTCTCTTCAAATGACATGAAGACGCCGGGTTCGTTGTAGTGGCTCGCGCCGTGCATCAAAAAATGAACGCCAAGCAGCGTCTTCCCGGTACCGGTGCCTCCGCATAGCAAGGTGATCCTGTCTCGCGGAATTCCGCCCTCCGTGATTTCGTCAAACCCCTTGATGCCCGTCAGACACTTTGGCAGTCCAACCGCGGGCGGGGGGACTTTCTTGCGGGGCTTGCTTATGGCCTTTTTTCCGGCGTGAGTGGTAGCCATCGTTCGCCTCGATTTCGTTTTGGCCCATTCAGTGCCGCAAGCTCCTTGCGCGCTATCCGGGCGTTGCAGAACACTACTTAGCGGCGCGGCGCCGGGCCGGCACCCATGGCGCGGGTCGCATCGCGGCTGCGGTCGAGCGACTCGACCGTCATCGGCGGTTCGCGCCACTCGGTGATTACCGTGTCACGGCCCGCACGACGCGCGGCGACCGCGGTGGTGTCGGCCGGCAGGATCGTGAGGCCCGGCGCCATCACCGCATCGCGCGGTTGCACCAGTGCAATGCCGCCTGGAAGCGGAATGTGGCGCACGTGCATGGCGCGTGCACTCGACTCATTGGTGAACAACGGTGACGCTGTAGCCATGTTGCGTGCACCCGAACCCGCAGCGACTGAGCTGATCACCCGGCACTCAACATCGCCGCCGAAGATCATGTGACCGCCCGGAAAGCGCTCAGACAGCGTCTCGTGCAAAGGTCGGCTCATGTCGACCGGTGCCTTTTCCGATTGGTAGACAACCCGGTCCGAGCGGTCGTACACGGTGTAGCAAGCGGCGGCGTTGAAGGAGGCGCAGCCCAGCATCGGGGATAGCAGAAGTAATTTCCAATGGCGCATGATCTTCTCCCAGCGTGCGCGGCAGTGCGCAACTTATGGATTGGATGATGTGCCGGGGCACGCAATGCACATTGCAGGCCGCTGGGCCGTTCCGGTGTAAGCGCACTCCGATATCGAGGCTCAGCCGTTCCACTGCGGTGGATCGCTGCCGGGCGGCATCGAGGGTCGGACCCAGGTTGCGGGCGTTCGTGCCAGTTTTGCGCTGTGCCGGAGCGCTTGCAATACGCCGAAGCCGGACTGTACGGTCTCCACATACGGTGACATGCTGGGGCGAGTCACCGAGTGGCCATCGTCCACGCGCCCCAGCCCGCGCAGCCAATGCCCCGTCTGTGCCAACGACACCTGCACGTGCCAGCTGCCGCCTTCGCGCTGCTGGCGGCACAGGGCAGCTGCTGCGCCCATCGCCATCAAGTAACCGGTCGCTTCGTCCAGAATCTGCATCGGCAACGGACGAGGTTTGCTCTCGCTCGCTGCGCGCGCTTCGGCATCGTTGAAGCCCATCGCCGTCTGCACGAGTGAGTCAAACCCTCGGCGCGCCGCCCAGGGACCTTGCGTGCCGTATGCCGTTAAAGAAACGTAGACGATGCCCGGGCGCTGCCTTGCGACCGCGAGCGGCCCGTACCCCAACGCTTCGAGACCGCCGGGTCGATAGCCCTGGATGAAGACCTGCGACTTCGCAAGCAACGCGTTCATGGCGGCACGTCCGGCTTGCGCGCGCAAGTCGATGTGCGATGACAGCTTGCCCCGACTGGTGTCCGCGATGGCTTCGATGTTGGGCAGGTGCGGTGAATTCACGAGCATCACGTCGGCGCCGTACGCAGCGAGGGCGCGCCCGCCGACAGGACCGGCGAGGATGCGCGTGAGATCGAGCACCTTGATGCCTTCCAGAGGACGCTGGTCTTCGCGCAATGCCGGCAAGGTCAGCGGCTCTGCGTCCCCGATTCGGTCGATCGTCATCAGCGGCTGGGCCGCGATGGCCTGCCCCTGTGGCGTGGCGTCCCATTGCTCGAAACTGCGCAAAGCTGTGGCGACGAGTCCTGCATGGGCGGCAGCGGTTTCGAAATCGAGGGCCCGCCACGACAGCATTGCGCGCTCTGCATCGGACCTCTCGGCCGATGCCGGGTTCAGGCCCAGCAGGCGAAGCGCGCCATCGCGGTGGTGGGCGAAGTTTGCATGAACGCGCACCCAGCCGTCGGCGCAGCGGTACACGCCGGAGAACTGCTCCCACGGCTGCGGCACGCGACCATCGATGCTGAACCACCCGATGCATTCAAGTGCTGCGTGCGCCATCTCGACGCCGACCTTCTGGCGTGAGGCGCCGCGCGCGTGACCGAGCTCGCACGCGGCCAATGCCGCTGCGGCAATGGTCGCTTGGGCAGCAGTTCCAACTGCGAATGAAGAAGGAAGTACGGGGTCGCTGCCGATGAGTTCGGCAAAAGTCAGCGCCTCGTCGGGCAACCCGGCAAGACGCCAAAGCCCCGAGAGCGCCGCTGCTGGCCTCATTGCAATTTGACGCCCGTCTTCGATTGCAGGAAGTCGCGCGTCACGCCCGGCGCGAGTTCCACCACCTTCAGCCCCTGCGCTGTCACGTCCATCACGGCGAGGTCGGTGATGATGCGATCAACAACGCCCACGCCGGTCAACGGCAGCGTGCACTTCTCGAGAATCTTGAGGTCCTCGGTGCCGTCCTTCTTGCGGGCCACGTGCTCCATCAAAATGATCACCCGCTTGACGCCCGCGACCAGGTCCATCGCGCCGCCCATGCCTTTGACCATCTTGCCGGGGATCATCCAGTTGGCGAGATCGCCCTTCTCGCTCACCTGCATCGCCCCGAGGATCGACAGGTTAATCTTGCCGCCGCGGATCATCGCAAAGCTGTCGTGGCTGCCGAAGATCGACGAGCCCTTGATGGTGGTGACGGTCTGTTTGCCGGCGTTGATCAAGTCGGCGTCGACCTCGTCCTCGGTCGGAAACGGTCCGATGCCGAGCATGCCGTTCTCGGACTGCAGCCAGACTTCCTTGTCGCCGGTGAAGTTGGCCACCAGTGTCGGGATGCCGATGCCGAGGTTGACGTAGAAGCCGTCCTCGAGTTCCTGCGCCGCGCGGGCGGCCATCTGGTCTTGGGTCCAAGGCATGTTCAGGCTCCGGAGGAAATGGTGCGCTTCTCGATGCGCTTTTCGGGATTCGCATTCAGCACGATGCGGTGCACGTAGATACCGGGCAGGTGAATGTCATCGGGGGCCAGTTCGCCCACTTCGACAATCTTCTCGACCTCGACGATGCAAACCTTGGCGGCCATGGCGCAGGCGGGATTGAAGTTACGCGCCGTGAGGTTAAAGCGCAGGTTGCCCGACTTGTCGGCGACGGCGGCCTTCACCAGCGCGACGTCAGGGACCAGCGAGCGTTCCATCACATAGGTCTCGCCGTCGAACTCGCGCAGCTCCTTGCCTTCGGCGACGATGGTGCCGACGCCGGTCTTGGTAAAGAACGCCGGGATGCCCGCGCCGCCGGCGCGCAGCTTTTCCGCCAGCGTGCCTTGCGGGGTGAATTCGAGCTCGAGCTCATTGGCGAGGTACTGCCGCTCGAACTCTTTGTTCTCGCCCACGTAGGAGGAAATCATCCTCTTGATCTGGCGCGTCTCCAGCAGTTTGCCGAGGCCGAAGCCATCGACGCCGGCGTTGTTGGAGATGACCGTGAGGTTTTTTACGCCGCTGTCACGCAGTGCGTCGATGAGCGCTTCGGGGATGCCGCACAGCCCAAAACCGCCAACCGCCAGCAACTGGCCGTCGCACGCGAGGCCCTGTAGCGCCGTTGTTGCGGAGGGAAATACCTTGTTCACTGAGACTCTCCTAGAAAACCCGGGGTTGCACTCGCGGGAATGTCGCTACGATACTACCTAATGAGCTACGTAGTTATCCGTAAAGGTTAGCCCGATGGACGTCGACTACCGCCTGGCATTCAACCTTGCGCCGGTGGGCCTGTGCCTGTCGCGCAACCGCGCCATTGTCGACTGCAACCAGCAGCTGTGCGAGATGTTCGGCGCCCCGCGCGACGTCCTGATCGGCCAATCGTTTCAAGTGCTCTACCCCAGCGCCGACGAGTACGAGCGACTGGGCGCGCGCATGGCGCCGATCCTCAATGTCCGCGGCCATTACGCCGACGATCGCATCATGAAGCGGGCCAGCGGCGAAGTCTTCTGGTGCCACGTGACCGGTCGCGCACTCAATCGCGAGGCGCCGCACGAGTCCGGCATCTGGGCGTTCGAGGACCTGAGTTCGCAGCGCCCGGTCAAGGCCGAGCTCACTGCGCGCGAACGCGAGGTTGCGGCCCGGCTGCTCGACGGCATGACCTCCAAAGAGATTGGCAAGGCACTGGGCATCAGCCATCGCACAGTCGAGATTTACCGCGCGCGCCTGATGCGCAAGTACAAGGCCAGCACGACGGCCGACCTGGTGCACAAGTTGATTGCGGGGTCCTAAGCCTTCGACTCGATCACTTCGGACGCATTCCTGAACGCGTCCACCGCCGCCGGAAAGCCGCAGTACACGCTCGCATGCAGGAAGATCTCCTGCAATTCCTCCGGCGTCACGCCATTGTTAAGCGCGCCGCGCACATGGATCTTCAGCTCGTGCATTCGCCCCAGCGCCACCAGCATCGCCACCGTGACCATGCTGCGCGTGCGCAAGTCGATGCCTTTGCGCTGCCAGGTATTGCCCCAAGCGTGCCGCGTCACCAGCTCCTGCAGCGGCGCGGTGAAGGGCGTGGCCTTGTCCAGGGCGGCTTGAACGTAGTCATCCCCGAGGACGGCGCGGCGGGTGGCCAGGCCGGCCTGAAGTTCGGGATCGTTGGGCAATTGCATTGGCTCTCCTTGTTGTCAATGCGCCAGCATAATCACTCGACGTCAAGGAGACCCAGATGACCCGCTACCCCGCGCCCGAACTCAAGGACGTTCCCGACGACATCCGCGTGCGCATCCTCGAAGTGCAGGAGAAGGCGGGCTTCGTGCCCAACGTGTTCCTGGCGCTCGCCCGCCGGCCTGCCGAGTGGCGCGCCTTCTTCGCGTACCACGACGCGTTGATGACGCCGGAAACGGTGGGCCGCGAGAGC
>JBKJTX010000064.1:0-8066 GCA_046590315.1 Ramlibacter sp.
ACGAGCTCTTCCAGCGTGCGGCGGGCACCGACGTTGTCCTTGAGCTCGATCTGGCAGTTGGCGATGGAGAGCACCGCTTCGGCTGCGCGCGGATGGTCAGGCGCGCTGGTCAACAACGCGCGGAAATTGGCGATGGCGCCGCGGTAATCGCGATTGGCGTACTGTGCATTGCCCAGCCAGAAAAGCGCCGTCGCCCTGAAACCGCTTTGCGGATAGCGCCTGATGAAGTCGGCGAACGCGGCCTGCGCCTGCGGAAAATCGCCCTTGCGGAAGATCGCGAGCGCTGCCTCGAAGTCGCGCGACTCGATGGGGTCGGCGATGAATTCGCGGCCGTCCACCGACACCTTGGCCGGTTCAACCTTGCGCAGGCGATCGTCAACGCCTTGCACGATATCCTTTTGCGAGCGCTGCACTTCGGCCAAGCTGCGCAGTAGCTGCTCATTCTGCCCATTGAGCCGTGCGATCTCCGAGCGCAGTGATTCAATCTGCGTTTGCAACTCCAACAGGCTGCGGCGCTGCTGCGCGCTGTCCTGGCGCTGCGTCTCGGCGTCGCGTTCGACGGCCTGCCGCTGCGCCTCGATCCGTTGGCGCAAGTCGATGATCGCGCGCCGGGCCTCATCGTCTTCGAAGAGCGCAGCCGATGCGAGCGAACTCGCGCCCAGGCAGAGCGCAGCAAGCGCGACGCGCCAGCCAGATGTGCGTGAAAGGTGGATTCTCATCATCAGCGGTAGACAATCTCGGCGCGGCGGTTCTGGGCAAACGAGGCTTCGTCGCTCCCCGGTGCGGCCGGCTTCTCCTTGCCGAAGCTCACGGCCTCGACTTGAGCGTCACCGACGCCCAGGATGCCGAGCGCGCGGCGCACGGCTTCGGAGCGCCGCTGACCCAGTGCCAGGTTGTACTCGCGGCCACCGCGATCGTCGGTGTGGCCTTCGACAGCGATGCGCCGCGTGCCGTTGGCCTTCAGGAAGCGCGCGTGGCCTTCGATCAGATTCTGAAACTCCGGCTTGATCACATAACTGTCGTAGTCGAAGTAGATGATCCGCGCGACGTTGGCGGGGCCGGCGCGGTTGGCATTGGCGGTATCGGTGACGACGGGCGCCACCGTGCTTTGACCGCCGCCGCCCGCGCCCGGACTCACCGCCAAAGCGTTTTTGTCTTCGACGGGAACATCATCGAGCTTGACGCTGGAGCAACCCACCACGGCCAGGGCAACCGCCCAGGCCAGCAACATGCGTTTGATCATCCAAAAACCTCCGAATAAATTCATTTCTGGAACGGGCCCCAATCGGGCTCGCGGATATCGCCGCCCTTGCCCGCCAGCCGGGCCTTGATCTTGCCGTCCAGCGTGGTGGTCATGAGCGTCTCTTGGCCATTTTGCCGCGTGGCGTACAGGATCAGGCGGCCGTTGGGCGCGAAACTCGGGCTCTCGTCGGCCGACGTGTCGGTGATCGAGTTCACTGTGCTGCTGCCCAACTCCATCACCTGCAACTTGAAGACCCCGTTGATGCGCGAAATGTAGGCGAGCGATCGACCGTCCGGGCTGATGGCTGGCGATATGTTGTAACTCCCCGTAAAGGTGACGCGCTCGGGGTTCCCGCCGCCCGCAGGCATGCGATAGATCTGCGGCGCACCGCCGCGGTCGCTCACGAAATAGATGTTGCGCCCGTCCGGCGAGAAAATCGGCTCGGTGTCGATACCAGCCGACTGCGTGAGGCGACGCGGCTCGCCGCCATTGGAGTCGATGGTGTAGAGCTGCGAGCCGCCATCGCGGCTGAGTGTCACTGCCAGCGTGCGGCCATCGGGCGACCATGCCGGCGCACTATTGGAGCCGCGAAAGTTGGCGATCAGCCGGCGTTGACCGGTCGCCACGTCGTGCACGTACACCACGGGCTTACGCGACTCGAACGAGACGTACGCGAGGCGCCCGCCGTTGCCCGACCAGGCCGGCGAGATGATCGGTTCGCCGCTCGCCAGGGCCGATTGCGCGTTCTCGCCGTCCGAATCCGCGACCCACAGGTTGTAGCGGTTGACCGCTTTGGTGACGTACGCAATGCGGGTCGAGAAGATGCCTTTCTCCCCCGTGAGCTTTTCATAGATGAAGTCTGCGATGCGGTGGGCGGCCAAGCGCAAGTCGGCCACCGTCACGGCGTAGCTCTGGCCGCCCAAGTCCGCGCCTTTCACAACGTCCCAAAGGCGGAAGCGCACGTCGTAGCGGCCGTCCGCGAGCCGCGTGACGCTACCGAGGGCGAGCGAATCCGCGTTCTTCTGGCGCCAGGGCGTGAGGTCGGGACGGCTGGTTTCGTCCAGCGCTGCCGTGCCGGGATCGATCGCGCGAAACTGGCCACTGCGCTCCAGATCGGCCTGGATGATCGCGGCGATCTTCTGCGGGGCTTCCGCCTCGCCGCGAAAGCGCGCGATGGCGATCGGCAGCTGCGTGACGCCAGAGCCCGTCACTTCGACGCGAAATTGCGCGAATGCAGGCAGCGTAGCCGCCACGCCCAACAGGCCTACCATCCGGCGTCGCCGCCACAGCGCAGGTTTGTTCATGCTTCTTAGTCTCTCCAAAGTCGATTCGGTTCAGTCGGCTTGCCAGCAAGGGGCCGGCAGCCTCGTCTTTTACACGCCGCCAGTGTACGAACGCCGGGGAAGATGCGACAACTTGTTAATCAGAGTGCGGCCCACGCTGTAGCAACCATAGCTTGAGATAGCGATAGTAGGTCTCCTCGGCGTTCGAAATTGCGAGGACCAAACCCAGGCGACCGTCGAGAAAGCCGCGCTTCACCAGGTACGTGCGAAGAAATGCCCACAGTCCGTGGCCCAGGGCTTTCCCCAGGCTTCCCCGCACGCCCTTTTGCAACAGCGCCTCTGCCCCCGCGCTGGAATATCGGTTGGTTTTTTCCAGCACGGCCTCGAGGTCGGCATAGCTTTCGTGCATCAGTTCGCCCTCCAGGTGACCGACGGGCCCGGGCACTTCGAGTTTTTCGTGTACCAGGGCGTCGGTGAAACGCGCTTGGCCGCGCTGGGCGAGCCGCAGTACGCGGTCAGGATGCCAGCCCGAATGGTCCATGTACTGGCCGCAGTAGCTGGAACGCCTGCCTACCGTGTAGCCGGCGAACGTGCTCGATGCCATCGCGGCAAGCATCGCTTCGCGCAGCGCGGGGGTGACCCGCTCGTCGGCATCGATCGACAAGATCCAGTCGCCGGTTGCGAGAGCGAGCGCGCGGTTCTTCTGCGGACCGAATCCCGGCCAGTCGGCTGTCTGCGTCACGCGGGCGCCCATGCTTTGGGCAATCGCCACCGTGTCGTCGGTGCTCCCGCTATCCACCACCACCCATTCGTGGGCGAAAGCGACTGACTCCAGACAGGCGCGCAACCGAGCCGATTCGTTGCGGGTAATGACGATGACGGAAAGACGCGGCGCCAAGCGTCACTCCCAGTCGATCTGCGTACCGCGCGATACACCACGCATGGTCATGCCGTAGCGCGCCATCTCATCCTTGCGCCAGGCCTCGAGTTGCCGGGTGCGTTTGTGCTTGTCCAGTTTGCGCTGCAGCCATGACTTGCGCAGCAGCCGGAAGTTGTAGCGGAAGCCCAGGTGGTCGCGCTCGCGCAGGCCACGCTCCTGCTTCATGGCCGACTGCGTCATCGAGCCATAGTGATGGAGCCACGAGGCGCCGGTGGTGGCGCCCGCGATCCCGGCCTTGTCCATCTCGTGGAAGAACAGGGTGTCTTCATAACCGAGCAACTTCGGCACGGGCTGGAAGTAGCCGATGTCCATCCAGACCGAGCGGTGGATCGCCAGGCACACCGCGTGGCACCAACCGCGGCGCAAGGCGTCCTGCATGCGCGAACTCGCATCAGGCGCGAAGGTCTCGAAGTCGTAGTCCAAGGGGCCTTCCACCATCGCCGGCGAAATCACGCGCAGATTGCTGCGCTGCGCCGCGCCGATCAGGTTCTCGATCCAGTTGGCACTGACCAGCACATCATTGTTAATGACGATGGTCCACTCGGCCTGCAGCGCCAGCGCGCCTTGATTCCACGCCACGCCGCAGCCCAGGTTGTCGGCGTTGTAAATGCGCCCACCCAGCGCAAGCGCGGCCAAATAGTCGCGGGTGTCATCTTTAGAGCCGTTGTCCACCACCACCAGTCGATCCAGCGGCGTGCCGTGCCGAACCATGCTCTCCACGCACTGGCGCGTGTAGTCAACCTGGCCGTAGCAGGCAAAGGTGATGGCGTAGCTGTTCTTATCGATGGTCTTGTCCACGGCGGGCCAGCGTGGCGCCGCACAGCAGCGCAATCATCACCGCATAGAAGCTGGCAGTGTATTTCAGGTCCAGCACCTCGGTCGTGAGGCTGCTCACCACGATGCAGGTGGAGAACGCAATCCCCAGTGCGGCATTCCGGCGCGCCACCGCGTCGCTGTCTCGCAGGTGGCGCGCAAAGATCACGAGAGGCACGAACAGGATCGCGATTGCGGCCAGCCCGCCCCACACGCCGGAGCGCACGGTATTGGTCACCACTTCATTGTGGAAGCCCGCCATAAAGGCCAGATGGAGCGCCAGGGGCGTTGCATACGGGAATGCCGTCAGCTGTTCGATCGCCGACTTGGTATCGCCGATACCAACCAGTGGATGGGCAATGAAGATGTCCCACGCCATGCGCAGGTAAGTGATGCGCAAGCCGACCGACGTGTCCAGCGTCACCACCCCGTTCCATGGGTAGTGAACCAGATCCCCAACCGCGAGTTGCACGCGCGTGTGCACGGTATCGGACAGAAAATAAACCAGCGCGGAAGTCAGCGCAGCGGCAGCGAACACGGCGAGTTCGGCCCCACGCTTCGCCCCGGTCCAGTTGATGTGCAGCCACACTGCGAGGACGATGGGCAGGGCCAGCCAGCCGGTGCGCGAGCCGGAGTGGATCGACAGGTAGATTCCTAAAGCAAATCCGGCCATCTGGATCGCCAGCAACCAAGGCGGGCCTGTGCGCTCGTCGGCCCGCAAACGGATGGACATGAGGCAGGTGAGACCGAAGGCAAGTGATAGATAGCCGAAGACCAGCGGATCGGCGAAATAGGTCGCCATGCGGTCCACACCCCATTTGTGCGGCTGCGGGGCGAAGTACTGCTGACCGAGCGTGACTGCCAGCGCGGCTGGCAGCGAATACTGCAGCACGCGGGCTGCATCGAATCGTGTGCGAATCACGAACAGCAGGATGGGGATTCCGGCCAGGGAGCGCGATGGCGAATCGAATCGCGCCGAGTAGATGTCGGCCTGCAACAGCGAACTGATGAACACGGCCGCGAACGGAGCGAGCATGGCGACGACAAGGGCCCAGACCCAGGGGCGCTGGGACGGGTCGAGTTGCGGACGTTGTGTGCGGAAAAGGAAGGCGCAGCACAGCAGCATGCCTGCGAACAATACGATGTTCGCCCAGCCGCGCACTGTGAGCACGAACAGAGGCGCCATGCAGAGAAATGCGCCGATGAACGCGCCAACGCGCGCCCACGGCATCGGTTCGGAGTCGGCGCGGCTCAGATCTGTCCGTCCACGCATGCGCCGGTGCGGCGGGAGTGCCGACGATTGACGGCCTGCTGCTTCAGCACGGGGGGCCGGCGGCGGAGGGTTTCGGCGAGCAAGTACATGGCGGCCGATGATACCGTCAGCGCGGTGCGCCTGGCCCCGACCGCCTCTGGAGGGATCGTTGATAATGGCCCATGCAAGCAGACTCCTGCTGTACCCTTTACCCATCGTGTCCGATGCATCCGTGAGCGCCGCTGCGCCCGCGCCTTCGCCCTCCGTCAACGCTGCGCCCTCCTCCGGTCTGGTTGCGCGCATCGGGCGCTTGTTCCCCTATATCCGCCACGTGCGCCGATTCTGGGTGGTGGTGCTGCTCGCGACCATCGTGGCGGCAGCGACCGAGCCGGCCATCCCCGCTTTGATGAAACCCCTGCTCGATCGTGGCTTCAAGCGCGAAGGATTCAACCCCTGGCTGGTGCCCGCGTTCCTGCTGCTGCTGTTTGGCATCCGGGGCCTCGCCGGCTTCATCGCCGACATTGCGCTCGCCAAGATCGCTAACGAAGGGATGTTGACGCTGCGCCGAGCCCTCTTCGGGCGCATGCTGGATGCCCAGCTGGACCTGTTCTCCCGCGAGTCGGCGAGCTCGCTTTCCAACGCGATCGTGCAGGAGATTCAGAGCGGCTTCAGCCTGCTCGTCAACGCCCTCACCGGCCTGGTGAAGGACAGCCTGGCGCTCACGGCGCTGTTGGTGTATTTGCTGTACCTCAACTGGCAGTTGACCCTCATCGTCGGCCTGCTCGCGCCCGCCGTGGCCTGGATCATGCGCACCGCGTCGCGGCGCCTGTACCACCTCGCCAAAGGGAGTCAGGCCGCGACCATCGAACTGGCGTATGCCGTCGAGGAAAATGTGCTGGCGCATCGGGTGGTGCGTTTGCACGCGGCGCAGCCGCAGCAGGCACGTCGCTTCGAGAAACTCGGCCTCACGCTGCGGCGCCTGGCCATGAAGTCCGCCGTGGCTTCCGCTGCGATCACGCCCACCATGCACATGGTTTCTGCCGCTGCCCTGTCGATGGTGATCGTCATCGCCTTGATCCAGGGCGAAGCGATGACAGTGGGCTCCTTTGCGGCCTTCGTGGCAGCGCTGCTGATGCTGATCGCACCGGTCAAGCGCCTGTCCGAAGTGACGAGCCCGATCGCTCGGGCCCTGGCCGCGTTGGAACGCTCGTTTGACCTGGTGGAGCAGACACCGGCCGAAGAGGGAGGCGGTTTCGACCCGGGCCGGGCCCGTGGTGACCTCGAACTTAAGGGCGTCGCTGTGCACTACGCCGGCGCCGCGCGAGCCGCGCTCGATGGCATCTCGCTGCAAGTCGCCAGTGGCGAAACGTTGGCGCTCGTCGGGCCGTCGGGATCGGGCAAGACCACGCTGGCCAATCTGCTGCCGCGCTTTGTCGAAGCAGCGAGCGGAAGCATCGTGCTGGATAGGCACGACATCCGCGAGTGGAACCTTGCGGCGCTGCGCCGCCAGTTTTCGATGGTGAGCCAGGACGTCGTGATGTTCAACGACACGCTCGCGGCCAACGTTGCGCTCGGCCAGGACATCGACCGCGAGAGGGTGCAGCGGGCGCTGGCGGCTGCCAACCTCTCGGACTGGGTAGCACAAATGCCCCAGGGCATCGATACCCCGGTAGCGCACAACGCCAAGTCGCTTTCCGGTGGGCAGCGTCAGCGCCTCGCCATCGCCCGCGCGCTGTACAAGGACGCGCCGCTGCTGATTCTCGACGAGGCCACATCGGCGCTCGACACCGAATCGGAGCGCATGGTGCAAGAAGCGTTGCGCCGCCTCATGGCCGGCCGCACCACCCTCATCATCGCGCACCGCCTTTCCACCATCGAGCACGCGGATCGCGTCGCCGTGCTGGAGCACGGCCGGCTGGTCGAGCTGGGCTCGCACGCCGATCTCGTCGCCGGTGGTGGTCTGTACGCGCGCCTGCATGCGCTGCACGCCGTAGGGATCGTCGAGTCGTGACGGCCGCCCCCGCCACGCCGGTGGGGTCCGTGCTGGTGGTGGTCACCCGCCAGATCGGCGACGTGCTGCTCACCACGCCGTTGATTGGCGAAGCTCGGAAGCTCTGGCCGCGGGCTGCGATCGATGTCCTGGGTTTTGCGGGCACGCTCGGCATGCTGCAAGGCAATACCGACGTGCGCGAGCTCATCGCCGCGCCGGCGCAGCTTGGCGGGTTGGGTGCGTGGCGCTTGGCGCGGCGGCTCTGGCGCCGCTATGACCTGGTGCTGATGGCCGAAGCCAGCGACCGTGCACATCTCATCGGCTGGATCGCATCACGCGTGCGCGCCGGCATCGTGCCCGCGCAGTCAAGAAGCAACTGGTGGAAGCGACGCCTGCTGGCGCATGCCGTCACGGCGGCGGGTGACCTGGGCGACGTCCACGTCGTGCAGGAAAAGCTCGCCTTGCTTGCGCATTGGCGCGGCGCCGCTGCCGGTGCAGAGGCCTCGCCGGTCGTAGCGCCCACCGGTGAGGCGTTGCCGGCGGAG
>JBKJTX010000121.1:0-5082 GCA_046590315.1 Ramlibacter sp.
CCAGCAGCAGCAGCACGACGTTGGACGATTCGATGGCCTGCAGCGTCCGCACACGTCGTGCTGTTGCTGTTGGACGCGACCCAGGGCGTCACCGACCAGGACGCGCACATTGCCGGCTACATTCTGGACAGCGGTCGCGCCGTCGTACTCGCCGTCAACAAATGGGACGCGGTGGACTCCTACCAGCGCGAGCAGTTGCAGCGCCAGATTGAAATCCGCCTGGCCTTCCTCAAGTTCGCACCGCTGCATTTCATTTCGGCGATCAAGCGCCAGGGGCTGGGTCCGATCTGGACCGCCATCGCCCAGGCACACCGGTCGGCGATGGTGAAGATGCCGACGCCGGTCCTGACGCGCCTGCTGCTGGAGGCCGTGCAGTTCCAGACACCGAAGCGCTCCGGCATGTTCCGACCCAAGCTGCGCTACGCGCATCAAGGCGGCATGAACCCGCCGGTGATCGTGGTGCACGGCAATTCGCTCGAGCATGTGACCGAGGCGTACAAGCGCTTCCTGGAAGGGCGTTTTCGCAAGGAATTCAATCTCGTCGGCACGCCGCTGCGCATCGAGATGAAGACCTCAAAGAACCCCTATTCGGGCAACGACGGAGGCTGAGCCTGGGAGCCGGCAAACCCGGCCGCAAATGGGCTTCTCACCCGGCCTTCGCCTACTTGCGGGGCGGTCTTGCTGTGGTAAGGTGATGTTTCCAACAACATTTCCGACCCTCGGAACACGGAGAATATCGTGAGCAACAAAGGGCAGTTACTACAAGACCCCTTCCTTAACGCCTTGCGGCGCGAGCATGTACCGGTCTCGATCTACTTGGTCAACGGCATCAAGTTGCAAGGGCAGATCGAGTCTTTCGACCAGTACGTTGTACTCTTGCGCAACACCGTGACGCAAATGGTCTACAAACATGCGATCTCCACCATCGTTCCCGGCCGTGCAGTGAACTTCTCCACTGCCGAGACGCCGGAAGCCGGCCCGACCTAAACGCCAACGCGCGCCAGGCGCTGGGGCGGATGCGCGGACTTGGCACCTTGTCTTTGCGCCCACCGCCCCCATCCTTGACTTGGTCTTGAGTTCAGATTCACCCGCACGTCCCGCCGCCCCCACCGTTCTGGTGGGCGTAGATATGGGCTTGCCCCATTTCGACGCTGAATTGGAAGAGCTTGGCCTGCTTGCGCAGACCGCCGGGCTGCAGCCCGTCGCGCGGGTCGTGTGCAAGCGCAAAGCCCCGGATGCTGCGCTTTTCATTGGCAAAGGCAAGGCCGATGAGATCAAGGCCCTGGCCGAGGAGCTGGGCGCGACCGAGGTGCTGTTCGATCAGTCCCTGAGTCCGGCGCAGCAACGCAACCTCGAGCGCCACCTTGACCGGGCCGTCAATGACCGCACCTTGCTTATTCTGGAGATCTTCGGGCAGCGCGCGCGCAGTCACGAGGGCAAATTGCAAGTCGAGTTGGCCCGCCTGCAGTACGTGAGCACGCGGCTGGTGCGTCGCTGGTCGCACCTGGAGCGCCAGACCGGCGGCGCCGGCGTGCGCGGCGGCCCTGGCGAAAAGCAGATCGAGCTGGACCGCCGCATGATCGGCGACGCCATCAAGCGAACGCGCGAGCGTTTGGAAAAGGTAAAGAAGCAGCGAAATACCCAGCGCCGCCAGCGCGAACGCCGTGGCGCCTTCACCATCTCGCTGGTGGGCTACACCAATGCCGGCAAATCCACCTTGTTCAATGCGCTCGTCAAGGCGCGCGCGTACGCGGCAGACCAGCTCTTCGCAACGCTCGATACCACCACCCGTCAGCTGTACCTGGGCCCCACCGAGGGCAGCGGTGACGTGCAGGGGCGTTCGGTGTCCCTCTCCGACACGGTGGGCTTCATCCGTGATCTCCCGCACGGGCTGATCGACGCTTTCCGAGCTACCTTGGAAGAAGCTGCGGATGCCGACCTCCTGCTGCACGTCGTGGACGCCGCTAACCCCAACCATCCCGAACAAATCGCCGAGGTCCAGCGTGTGCTGCACGAGATCGGCGCTGGCGCAGTGCCGCAGATGCTGGTGTTCAACAAGATCGATGCGTTGGACCCGGCGCAGCGGCCGCGCCAGGTGCAGGACGTGTTCGAACTGGAAGGCATTCCGGTTCCGCGCCTCTTTGTGAGTGGACGAACCTCCACGGGCGTTCCGGAACTGCGTCGGCGGCTGGCCGAGGAGGTCAGCCGGCGCGCACCAGCCTCCACGACCCCCGATTACCCCGAAATCCAAGAGACGCCCGCCTGATTGGGCACAATGCGGCTGCAACTAGAAAAGAGAGCCAAGCGGATGAACCTCCATTTACCCCGCCTCCCGTGGGCGGAGCTGAAAGGCCGGATCAGGGGAATGTTCAACTTGAACGATCCCCGTTGGGGGCGCGGCGACGATAAACCGTCGGAAAACAACCGGCCCGACAAACCTGAAACCGGCCGCGGCAAGGGACCGAATCAAGGCCCGCCAGACCTCGACGAGCTGTGGCGCGACTTCAATCGCAAGTTGGGCGGCCTCTTCGGCGGCAAGGGGCGGCGCGGCGGCGGCGACAACGGCGGCTTCGGCGGGGGTGGCAATTTCCAGCCAGACATGAAAAGCGCCGGCATCGGTGCCGCCTTGGTCGTGGGGGTGGTCGTGCTGATCTGGTTGGGCACCGGGTTCTTTATCGTGCAGGAAGGCCAACAAGCTGTGATCACGCAGTTCGGGCGCTACAAAACCACGGTGGGCGCGGGCTTTAACTGGCGCCTGCCCTATCCCATTCAGCGGCACGAACTCGTGTTTGTCACGCAGATCCGGTCTGTCGAAGTCGGCCGGGACAATGTAGTGAAGGCCACTGGCCTGCGCGATTCGGCCATGCTCACCGAGGACGAAAACATTGTCGAGATCAAATTCGCGGTGCAGTACCGCCTGAACGATGCGCGAGCGTTCCTCTTCGAAAGCAAGAACCCGACGGATGCCGTCGTGCAAGCCGCCGAGACTGCGGTGCGCGAGGTGGTGGGCAAGATGCGTATGGACTCGGCCTTGGCTGAGGAGCGCGACCAGATCGCGGTACGCGTGCGCAAGCTCATGCAGACGATTCTGGACCGCTACAAGGTCGGCATCGAAGTGGTCGGCATCAACCTGCAGCAGGGTGGTGTGCGTCCGCCCGAGCAGGTGCAGGCGGCATTCGACGACGTGCTCAAGGCCGGCCAGGAGCGCGAGCGCGCCAAGAACGAAGCGCAGGCGTACGCCAACGACGTGATTCCGCGCGCGGTCGGGGCAGCCTCCCGACTGACGCAAGAAGCCGAGGCCTACAAGTCGCGGATCGTCGCCCAGGCCCAGGGCGACTCGCAGCGCTTCAAGTCGGTGCTCACCGAATACCAGCGGGCACCGCAGGTCACGCGCGACCGGTTGTACCTGGAGACCATGCAGCAAATTTACAGCAGTGTGACCAAGGTGCTGGTCGATTCGCGCCAGGGCTCCAATTTGTTGTACCTGCCGTTGGACAAGATCATGCAGCAGGTGGCCCAGGGCGGCGTGGCGGCGCCGGTGGATGCGCCAGTCGCCCCTCCCCCGGCCGCGACAACACCCAGCACGACCGACGCGCGTACCCGCGACAACTCGCGCACGCGCGAACGTGAAAGCCGCTAGAAAAATATGCCCCCACGCTCACATTCGTTCGCTGCCCCCCGAGGGGACGTTGTCCTCCTAGAGGCGGCTCGTCGAAGGACAAGAACATGAACAGAATCGGCTTCATTGCCTCCACCGCCCTGGTGGCCTTGGCGCTCTTGAGCTCCATGCTCTTCGTCGTGGACCAACGCCAGTTCGGTGTGATCTACGCGCTCGGCCAAATTAAAGAAGTGATCACCGAGCCGGGCCTCAACTTCAAGCTCCCGCCCCCGTTTCAGAACGTGAGCTACATCGACAAGCGCTTGCTGACGCTGGACAGTCCCGACACCGAGCCCATGCTGACGCTGGAGAAGCAGCGCATGGTGATCGACTGGTATGTGCGCTGGCGGATCACCGATCCGCAGCAGTACATCCGCAACGTCGGCCTCGACGAAGCGGTAGGCGCGAACCAGCTCAATCGGGTGGTGCGCAACGCATTCCAGGAAGAAATCAACCGGCGTACGGTGCGCGAGCTCCTTTCGCAAAAGCGCGAGCAGCTCATGTCGGACGTCAAGCGCGAGGTGCTGGAAGTCGTCAAGGGAACGGACCCCGCCAAGCACTGGGGCATCGATGTGGTCGACGTGCGCATCACCCGCGCCGATTACGTGGAAACCATCACCGAATCGGTCTACCGGCGCATGGTGGCCGAACGCAGCCGCGTCGCCAATGAATTGCGCTCCACGGGCGCGGCGGAAGGCGAGAAGATCCGCGCCGATGCGGACCGACAGCGCGAGGTGACCATCGCCAACGCCTACCGCGACGCGCAGAAGGTCAAGGGCGAGGGCGATGCCCAGGCCGCAGCCATTTACGCCGAGGCCTTCGGTCGCGATGCGCAGTTCGCGCATTTCTACCGCAGCCTCGAAGCTTACAAGGCAAGTTTCAACAAGAAAGCGGACGTGATGGTGGTGGACCCCGCCACTTCCGAATTCTTCAAGGCTTTCCGCGGCAGCGGCGTGAGTTCGACGGCACCACCTGCCAAGAAATAGGTTTGGACAGCGACCTCCTGTGGTCCGCGCTGGCGCTGATGCTGGTGCTTGAAGGCCTGTTCCCATTTATTTCGCCGGGCGGCTGGCGTCGCACATTCCAGCGGTTGCTGGAACTCAATGAAGGGCAGCTGCGCTTCTTTGGGCTGTGCAGCATGTTGATTGGGCTTTCTCTCCTCTGGGTACTTCACTGAAAAAATGCTGCGCATTTTTTCAGTGGGTTGATTGGTTGCGGAGGACCGGCGAAGCCGGATCCTTCGCAAGTGGAGCCGGTCTCCGCGTTGCTTCGACCGGCCGAGTGTCGCTAGCGGAGACACTCGAAAAATCCCGCTAGCGGTACCGGGCGAGCGAAGCAAAGCGCAGCCGCCCCACCTTGGGAGGGATCCGGCTTCGCCGGTCCCGAGCAACTGCTCAAAACCACTTGAAAAACGCGCAGCGTTT
>JBKJTX010000245.1:0-5317 GCA_046590315.1 Ramlibacter sp.
TGCCTCGCGCATTGCGCTCGATCGCCACGGTGACATGCGAGGCGCATGCGTGCTTGGCGACATTGGCCAGCGATTCCTGAACGATGCGGAACACCGCCGTCGCGTACGGCTCGTCGAGTTCGATTTCCTCGTCGACCTGAATGCGGCATTGCACGCTGGTACGCTTGGTGAATTTGCTCACCAGCCACTCGACCGCCGGAGCCAGTCCGAGGTCGTCCAGCAGCAGCGGGCGCAGATCGGCGGCGATGCGACGGGTGGAAGCGACGGCCCGGTCCAGTATCGCCAGCATTTCTGCCAGCTTGTCCGCAGTTTCCGGAAGATGCCTTCCGGTGTCACGGATCCAGATCGTGTCCATCTTCAGCGCGGTCAGCGATTGCGCGAGTTCATCGTGCAGCTCGCGCGCAACGCGCGCCATCTCTTCCTCGCGGATCGCCAGGGCGGCGGCGGCAAACTCGCTGCGCTCTTGCTGAGCGCGCACGCGCTCGGTGACGTCGCGCAGAATGACAGTAAAGAGTCGGCCCTCAGCGGTCTCCAGTTGCGAAATGGAGGCATCCATCGGAAACTCCTCGCCGCCGGCGCGCTGCCCATAGATGACGGTGCCGTCTCCCATGCGGCGGGAAGTGACGCCGGTGGCCGCGAAACGCCTGATTTCATTGGCATGTCCCGCGCGGAAGCGCTCCGGCATGAGCTTGTTGAGCGACTGGCCGATAGCCTCCGAACTCGGCCAGCCGAAAATCTTCTCGGCCGCCCGGTTGTACAGCACGATGCGGTGGTCCTCGTCGACCGTGATGATGCCGTCCATCGCAGAGTCCAGCAGGCCGGACAGGCGCGCGGCGAGGCGATTCTGGCGCTCCTCCGCGCGCAGGCGCGCCGTGACATCCCTCAAGATCACCGTGAACAGTTTGCCTTGGGGAGTGTCCAGTTGCGAGATCGAAGCATCGATGGGGAATTCCTCACCGTTCGCGCGCAAACCATGCAGCACGGTCACCGCACCCATGCGGCGCGAGGTCACACCGGTGTCGCCGAACTGTCGCACGTGGCCGGCATGGCTGCCTCGGAAGCGATGCGGTATCAGCATGTCCAGCGGTTGACGCAACACTTCGGCGCGTGGCCAACCGAAAATTCGCTCAGCGGCGCGGTTGTACAACACGACCCGCTGCGCCTTGTCCACGCTGATGACAGCATCCATGGCTGAGTCAAGAATCCCGGCCAGCAGCGCTGCGGCATTTCCCGGGTCGCTGCCGAGCATGCTGGCGTCAAAGCTGTCAGAGGCAGAAGTCGTCACATGCCAGTATGACATGGGGCATCGTCCATCTGAGGACCACTCTCTTTGGCTCTTTACCCCGGCACGAAGAACCCGTGCCGGCCATCCCCCTTGCGTTGCATTCAGATGATCCGAGAGAATTTCGCGCGGTTGCGGTCAGCCTGCAAATACCTGTCGAACACCATGGCAATCGCCCGCACCACGTTCCAGCCCGCGCCGGTCACCTGAATCCCCCCGTGGTCGATGACCACCAGGCCCTGCTGCTCTTGCTCTCGCAGGCGCTCCAGTTCGGGGGCGAAGTACACCGCGAAGTCCAGCAGCCAGGCATGTTCGATCGACTCGAACACCAATTGCCCCTGGCACATCAAGGCCATGATCACGGCGCGGCGCGCCAGGTCGTCGCGGGACAGTGCGAGGCCACGCACCACCGGCAAACGACCCTGCTCCAGATGGTCGGTGTACTCCTCCAGGGTCTTGGCATTTTGGCTGTATGTCGCGCCGATGCGCCCGATGGCAGACACACCCAGTCCGATCAGATCGCAATCGGGCTGCGTGCTGTAGCCCTGAAAGTTCCGGTGGAGCCGGCCCTGTCGCTTGGCTACTGCCAACGTGTCGTTCACCAAAGCGAAGTGATCCATGCCGATGTAGTCGTAGCCCGCGCGGCCCAGCACGTCCAGCGCCTGCGCCAGCATGGCGAGCTTGTCGCCCGCCAGCGGCAGATCGGCCGAGACGATCCGGCGCTGCGGCTTAAAGCGCTCGGGCAGATGCGCGTAGGCGTACAGCGCGATGCGGTCGGGCCGCAGCTCGGTGACACGCGCCAACGTCCGTGCGAAGGTCTCCTGCGTCTGCCGCGGCAGACCATAGATCAGGCCGACGTTGATGGAGTCGAACCCGATCAGCCGCGCAGCGTCCATCAGCTCGAAGACCTGTTCGGCCGGCTGCACCCGGTGCACGGCTTGCTGGACCTCGGGTTCGAAGTCCTGGACGCCGAAGCTGATGCGATTGAAACCCAGGTCCGCCAGATGCTTGAGGCGCGTCGCGTCTACGGTGCGCGGATCGATCTCGATCGAGTGTTCCCCGCCCGGCACCAGCTGGAAACTGCGGCGCAGCAAGGTGACGAGCTCGGTCAGCTCGGCATCCGACAGAAAAGTGGGCGTTCCGCCTCCCAGATGCAGCTGCGTCACGGCCTGCGCGGTGCCGATCTGCTGCGTGTACAGATCCACCTCGAGCGCCAGCGCTTTCAGGTAGGCCGTGCCGCGCTCGTGCTTTTTCGTGATGATCTTGTTGCAGGCGCAGTAGTAGCAAAGCGACTCGCAAAAAGGAATGTGGACGTAGAGGGACAGCGGCAAAGCGGGCGCAGACTGCCGTGCGCGGCGTTGCGCCAGCGCCTGGGCGACGTCGGCGGGGCCGAACGCTTCGACGAAGCGGTCGGCCGTGGGGTAGGAGGTGTAGCGCGGCCCGGCGATGTCGAAGCGGCGCAGCAGGTCGGGCGTGACGGCGTTCATGATGTTTTCCATCGAATGCCGTCACTTTGCTGCCTGGGCAAGCAGAGGCACTTGATCTGGGTCAAGTAGCGCGAACCGATGGCGCCGAGAATTTGACCCAAGTCATGTTCCGAGACTTGAAGGAGAAGCCGTGCTTGCGCAATGGACCCATGTCGTACCGCCAGATGCCCCGCAGTCACTGGACGGCCCCCGCCTGCGCGTGGCCTGTTCCAACTGCAATCTGCGGGAGCTGTGCATGCCGCTGGGGCTCACCCCCGACGAACTGAGCCGCATCGACGAGATCGTGGCGACGCGGCGCAAAGTGAAGCGGGGCACGGCGCTGTTCCGCCACGGTGAAGCGTTCGCCTCCCTCTTTGCGATTCGAACGGGCTTTTTCAAAACGTGCGTGACGGCCGAGGACGGCCGCGATCAGGTCACGGGATTCCAGATGGCGGGCGAGATCATCGGCCTGGACGGCATCGGCGGGGAGCGGCACACCTGTGATGCCATCGCGCTGGAGGATGCCGAAGTCTGCGTGATGCCCTTCGACAAGGTCGCCGAACTCTCCCGTGAGGTCGACGCTCTGCAGCGCCACATGCATAGGATCATGAGCCGCGAGATCGTACGCGAGCATGGCGTGATGCTGCTGCTAGGGGGCATGCGGGCCGAGCAACGGCTGGCCGCATTCCTGCTGAACCTGGCGCAGCGCCTGCACGCGCGCGGCTTTTCGCGCACCGAGCTGGTCTTGCGCATGACACGCGGGGAAATCGGGAGCTACCTTGGGCTGAAGCTGGAGACCGTGAGCCGCACCTTTTCCAAGCTCTCCCACGAAAGAGTCATCGAAGTGCGTCATCGCCATCTGCGCATCCTGGACGCGCAGGCCCTTGTCCGGTTGGTGGATCACCGGCCCTGCGACTAGGTGTCCCCCGCTCAGATGTAGCCAATCGCGCGCGGCGCGTGGCGCAGGTGCAGCGACATGCCGAGCGCGGCCATGTGGTTGCCGTCACGGCCGAGAATTTCAGCGGCAAGGGGAAGGAACTCCAGTTCCTCAAAAGCCGCATGGCGGTTGTAGGCGTAAACCAAAGCTGCAACAGCATCGGCGTCCAGTTGCGCGGTCCGTCCCGCGGCCGCGCGCCGCACGTCAGGCTGCAGCGTCTTCCAGAGCTTCTCCACTGAGCGGTGTTCGGCCACCAGCCTGTCCACCATCGTGCCTACATGTTCACGCTCGTCGCCGGGCGCTGCACTGCGCAGCACGGCGGTGAACAGATCTTCCTCCTCCTCGGCATGGTGCTGGAGGATGCCCGTCTCGAACAGCTTGAGCGTCCCAGCAGCCACAGTGCGCGCACGCTCGGCAGCGACCAGTAGAGTGGGAAGTCCGGCGAACGCCCGCAGTCCGCACAACAGCCCCCAATGGCAATCGGAAAAACTCTCCACCGGACTCGCGTCGACCGGCGGCGGTTGCACAAGGGCAGCATTCATGGGGAACTCCTGAAGAGGTGGGGGCCTCGCCCGACCCTGTACAGCACTCTACGACCTCGGGCTGGATGCGATGTTGATGCGGATCAAGCTTCACGGCGTTACCACTCCACTTGAGCCAGATCAAGTGGCGTCAGGCGAGCCTGGCATCTACTCCTTGAATGAACCGAATTACAGTCAGCGCGACATCCGACGTGCAAAGGAACCGTCAAGGCTGGTCCGTGCTGATCGCCAGCACGATGGCCTTCACGGTCTGCTTCATGGTGTGGATGATGTTCGGCGTGATCGGCATCCCGATCCGCAAGCTGCTGAACCTGAACGCTACCCAGTTCGGCCTGCTGGCGGCCGTTCCAGTGCTTACCGGTTCGCTCATTCGGGTGCCCCTGGGCATCTGGACCGACAGGTACGGTGGCCGCATCGTCATGACGGTGCTCATGGCAACCACCGTCCCCGCCATCTGGCTGATGAGCTATGCGACGGCGTACTGGCACTTTCTTGTCATCGGGCTGTTCGTGGGCCTGGCGGGCGGCTCTTTCTCGGTGGGTACACCGTATGTCGCGCGCTGGTTTCCGAGGCAGCGCCAGGGCATGGCGATGGGTGTGTACGGTGCCGGAAACTCCGGATCCGCGGTCAACAAGTTTGTTGCGCCGGTGCTGCTGGTGGCATTCGGCTGGGCCGTCGTGCCGCAGGTCTACGCCGTCATCATGCTGATTGCGGTGGTGCTGTTCTGGCTCTTCAGCTACAGCGACCCTGCGCACCTCGTGAATGGAAAGGTCAGTTTCAGCGACCAGCTCAAGGCGCTGAAAGACCCGAAGGTGCTGCGCTATTGCCAGTACTACAGCATCGTCTTCGGCGGCTACGTCGCGCTCTCGCTCTGGATGGTGCAGTACTACATCGGTGAGTTCGGCCTCGACATCCGGGTGGCCGCGCTCCTCGCAGCCTGCTTCTCGCTGCCGGGCGGCGTGTTGCGCGCCGTCGGCGGCGTCCTGTCGGACAAGTTCGGTGCGCACAGCGTTACTTGGTGGGTGATGTGGGTCAGCTGGGTCTGCCTCTTTCTGCTGTCGTACCCGCAGACCGACTTCAGCGTGCTCAC
>JBKJTX010000252.1:0-7221 GCA_046590315.1 Ramlibacter sp.
ATCATGAACGAGATCGAGGCCGACGAGAGCGGCAACGTCTCGAAGATCCTGTGCGAGAACGGCCAGGCGGTCGAGTTCGGGCAGCCTTTGTTCATCATCGAATAAGCGCGATGTTCAAGAAAATATTGATCGCGAACCGGGGCGAGATCGCGCTGCGGATCCAAAGGGCCTGCCGCGAACTGGGCATCAAGTCGGTCGTCGTCTACTCCGAGGCCGACCGCGACGCCAAGTACGTGAAGCTCGCCGACGAAGCGGTGTGCATCGGGCCGGCCGCGTCGGCGCTGAGCTACCTCAACATGCCGGCGATCATCTCGACCGCCGAGGTCACCGACGCCGAGGCCATCCACCCCGGCTACGGCTTCCTGTCCGAGAACGCCGACTTCGCCGAGCGCGTGGAGCGCAGCGGCTTCACCTTTATCGGGCCGACACCGGCTTCCATCCGGGTGATGGGCGACAAGGTCTCGGCCAAGCAAGCCATGATCAAGGCGGGTGTGCCGTGCGTGCCTGGCTCCGAAGGTGAGTTGCCTGACGACCCCGTCGTAATTCGCCGCACGGCGAAAGCGGTCGGCTACCCCGTCATCATCAAGGCCGCGGGCGGCGGGGGCGGGCGCGGCATGCGCGTGGTGCACACCGAAGCGGCCCTGATCAATGCGGTGCAGATGACGAAGGCCGAGGCCGGCGCGGCCTTCGGCAATCCAGCGGTCTACCTGGAGAAGTTCCTCCAGAACCCGCGCCACGTCGAGATCCAGATCCTGGCCGACAAGCACAAGAACGCGGTTTACCTGGGCGAGCGCGACTGCTCGATGCAGCGCCGTCACCAAAAGGTAATCGAGGAAGCGCCAGCGCCGGGCATCCCGCGCAAACTGATCGAGAAGATCGGCGAGCGCTGCGTCGCGGCCTGCAAGCGCATCGGCTATCGCGGCGCCGGCACCTTCGAGTTCCTCTACGAGAACGGCGAGTTCTATTTCATCGAGATGAACACGCGCGTTCAGGTGGAGCACCCCGTCACCGAACTGATCACCGGTGTCGATATCGTCAAGACGCAGATCATGGTCGCTGCCGGCGAGAAGCTGCCATTCGCGCAGCGCGACATCGTGCTGCGCGGCCACGCCATCGAATGCCGCGTGAATGCCGAAGACCCGTACAAGTTCGTCCCGTCCCCCGGCCGGATCACGATGTGGCACGCGCCCGGCGGGCCGGGTGTGCGGGTGGACTCGCACGTCTACACCAACTACTTCGTCCCGCCCAACTACGACTCCATGATCGGCAAGATCATTGTCCACGGCGACACCCGCGAGCAGGCTCTGGCGCGGATGCGCACTGCCTTGCTCGAAACGGTGGTGGAAGGGATCAACACCAACATACCGCTGCACCGCGAGTTGATGGTGGACGCCAAGTTCATGGCTGGCGGCACCAACATCCACTACCTGGAAGAGTGGCTGTCCCACCATAAACGCTGAAGAACGTGACGGGCGCTGAGCTGATGATGTGCCCCCACGCTCTGCACTTCGTGCTGCCGCTGCCCCCCGAGGGGGCCCAGCTCGCTTGGGGCGGCCCGGCGCTGAGCTGATGTTTGAACTGCGTCTGATGTGCCCCGAGGACCGCGTTGAAGCGGTCAGCGAGGCGCTGGACGCGCTCGACGCGCTCAGCGTTTCGGTGGAAGACGCCGACGCGCAGACCGATACCGAACAGGCGCTGTTCGGTGAACCGGGCCTACCGCCGCCGAAGGAAGGTTGGCAGCGCTCGCGTGTGCTGGCCCTCTTCGCGAACGAACCTGCTGCGGCCGACGCCGGCCGGCTGCTCGAAGCCCAGGATTTCTTCCTCGGATGCAAGCTGTTGGGCATCGCACCCGTCCCCGACCAGGACTGGGTGCGTCTGACGCAATCGCAGTTCACGCCCGTTCCCATCACGCCTGAGTTCTGGATCGTTCCCACCTGGCATGAACCGCCGGCCCAGGCGCGGCAAGTGATCCGGCTTGATCCGGGGCTGGCTTTCGGCACGGGAACGCACCCCACTACGCGCATGTGCTTGCGTTGGATCGCGCAACACCCGCCCGCCAATCAGCGCGTGTTGGACTACGGCTGTGGCTCAGGCATTCTGGCGATTGCGGCCGCTCGTTTCGGGGCGGCCGACATCGACGCAGTGGACATCGACCCGGCAGCGGTCCAAGCCTCCATCGCGAACGCACAGGCCAACAATGTGCACCTCAACGCCGGGTTGCCGGCGCAGGCGGCCGGCGCTTATCAGCTCGTGCTCGCCAACATCCTGGCAGTGCCGCTGAAACTGCTTGCGCCGCTCCTGTGCTCCTATGTGGAGGAGGGCGGCTCGCTGGTGCTGGCCGGCATCCTGGAGCGACAGGCGGATGAACTCAAGGCGTCGTATGCGCCCCATGCCCAACTCGAAGTCAGTGATTCGCAGGAGGGCTGGGTGCTTATGACGGCGATATGCGTGAGGCGATCCGGCGCGGCGTGAGGCTGAACTTCACTTCCAGGGTTTCGCCGGGCGCCAAGCGTGTACCGCCCAGCGCCGGCTGCCCGTAGCGCGGCAGCAGGTTGAGCCAGTCGGTGCACTGGCTCACGGGCTCGGCACAGAAGTGGTCATAACCCTTGGGGCAGTACAGCACGAAGTAGTCGAGTGGCGACTGCGCTTCCATCATCAGGCTGCGCGCAGGACCGCGCGCATCGGCGGGCCATTCGATCAGCGTCTCGTGGCGCCAGCCCGTGAAATTGTTGTCAAGGTCGAGTTCGTCCAGCACCACGCCTCGCTGCAGGCGACGCACAGCATCCGTGACCTCGAGCGTCGTGGGCATCACTTCGTGGTCGCCCTGCCACATGGCGGCCGCGGCGCTGGTGATGCGGGTGCCGGGCGTATGCGGAAAGTAGGGATGGTGGCCGATGCCCACCGGCATCGCTGCAGTGTCTTCGTTGGTCACGGACATCTCGACCCGCAGCTGCGTGCTATCGAGTTCAAAGTGCTGAAGGGAGGAGAAGCGCCAGGGCCAGGCATCGTTGGCGGCTACTTCCAGCGCGAGCGTCGCACGTGTCTCGTCTGCGCTGACAACGCGCCACGGCCGCAGCCAGCCGACCCCGTGCAGTGGGTGCGGCGAGTCTTTGGCGGGGTGGTTCGGCGGAAAGCGAATCTCGCGACCTTCGAAGCTGGCACTGCCATTGCGGATGCGGTTGCAAAACGGCACCAGCGGAAAACTCGCCATCGCCAGCGGGTTGCGATCGGCCAGCCCCTGGGCGGTTGCCGGGCGCAGCCAATCCACCTCGCCTTCGGTGTGGGTGCCAGCAAAACGGCCGATCGATCCGCCGGCCGCGGGCGCGAGGTCCAGCCGCAGTGCACCCGCACTCAGCATGATGATGTCGGTCTCGGCGTCAATCATTCTCAGTAAGCGAAAACGCGGTAGCTCTCCGACGATTCCTGCACCTGGTCGTCGGCCACCACAGGGTTGTAGCGCAGCAATCTCTTGGCTGTCGGCGACAAGGTGTCCCACACACTTTGGGGAATGCGGATGCTCACCTCGGGCCGATGGAGCCAACGGCGGCTGTAGCCGAGCACGACCATTGGCCTCGGCTCGTCAGTGACGTTGGGCGTGCCCCGGTGCAACGCCCGCACATCGCGAATCATCACGTCACCCATCGCCATCTGGTATCGATGCGCAGCGATGACGCCTTGCTCCAGACCCGCAACTGCATCCGCCTTGTTCATGCGATGCGTGCCGTGTGTGGTCTCGAACGGGCCGTTGTCGTCGCCCACGTCGCACAGCGCGAAGTTGACGGCCAGCTGGAACGAGGGCGTGTCGTTGCTACCGAGTTCCGGAAACAGTCCCGGCGTGTCGGTGTGCCAGGGCTGGTAGTCCGAGCCTTTCAGTGGTGTGTCGGTCGCGAGCTGGCACAACACCGGATCGGGTCCCGCCACGCGCTGCACGACTTCAAGGATGTCGGGGTCCTCATAAATTTCAGGATCGGCGAACAATCCCTGGAACGGCAGCGTCACGTAGAAGCGTTGCGATCCGCGGTTGGGATCGTCCTTCTCTTTACGGACCTGCGCCTCGAAAATCGGGAGGAAAGCCTCGCGCCAGCGCTCGAGCTTGACGCGAGGCAAGTGGTTTCTCAGCATGACCAGGCTGTCGCGATTGAAGTCGCTCGCAAAGGCGTCATGTTCGGCGGAGGTGTAGCGCATCCTGCGAAGAGGTCTCTTCCCCGACAGTGTACGGAGCGCCGATGCTGCGAGGGGCGCGCTGCGCGCATCAAATGACTCAAGTTGTAGCGACGCGGATGGGCATCGCCGAAGCGGCGGGTAACGCCTTCGCCTCGGAGTGGGACGAGAGCATGGCGTTGGTGGCCGAGCGCTGTGCGTGGCAGCTCGGAACTAACTGACGCTGTCATGCCGGATCCACTCTGGCATGACAACCCTTATCGGCCGTCCCCATCCGCATCGCCCGGCAGCGCGCGTTCCACGCGGTGCCAGCCCGCGCGCACTGCGTGCTTGGCTTCGTCCCAGCCCAGGCGCGATCCGCCTTTGACCGTGTCCCAATCATTTCCGAACGCGGGCTCGTATTGGTCGTAGTTGCCCCCGCCTTCGTACTTGGCACGACTCTCCCAACCCATGCGATAGGCCGGCTGGTAGTCGTCGTAGGTGCGGTCCGGGTTGTAGTACGGCTCATCGCGGTGGGCTTCGCGCCAGTGCGCGTCTTCGTGGTCGTGATTCACGGTATGGGCCAGGCCCTTGCCTGCGGCTCCACCCGCCACGGCGCCGACGGCTGCACCCGCAGCCGCGCCGATCGGCCCGCCGACCGAGCCGACAACGGCTCCGGCCACCGCGCCACCACCCGCGCCCAAGCCTTTGCCCAGGTTGTGGTCGTGTTGTTCATCCGTCGGTTTAGGGTTGGCGATTTCGGCGATACCGCGGCCGGCGAGGCCACCGGCCACCGCCCCGATGACGCCGCCCACCAGGGTGCCGATCGGACCCGCGGCTGAGCCGACAGTGGCTCCAGCAACGGCACCACCCGCGGCGCCTACCCCTGTGCCGATCGGATGTTCCTTGAGGTCGAACGGGGTATCTGATTTTTCTTTGGCTGCCATGATGTTCTCCAATTCAAAAAGTGATGAACCCATGGTCGGGCAGCAATTTTGCTGCGGGCGTAAGCCGCAAGACCCCTTTGCCGTAGGAATCGGATTCCGCGGCCCGTGCGCCGAGCGGCGCAAGCGCTACCGCTCGATGTGAAATCGCGTCACCCGCGGCGGCTCTTCAGCAAGATGGAAAGCGAGCTTGCGGTCGCGCAGCTGCACATCCGCAGCGGTCACGCGATCGAAACGGCGCAAGTGCTCGGTCCATGACTCGTCGGTGATCTGTTCGACCACGCGGCTGGGTTCGTAGAGGTCGTGTAGCACCTGCCAGTCAAGCGCACCCTGGCTCATGCGGCTGCGGCGGCTCTCTTGCATCAGCTGCATGAACTCGGCCATGCGGGCCGGGTCGATGCGGTACTCGATGTTGACCTGGATGCGCCCCGTGTGTGGCGGAGCCTCGGCATGCGGGGCCTTGAAGGCGCTGGATGGCGTCAAGTCTTCCTCGATGCTGCGATCGACCATCACCCGCTGGGCCAGCGCCATCAGCACCACGCTGGATACCGCGGCGATGGCGACCGAGTCGTGGATGTTCGTCCAGGTGGCGACTTGGCCCCACAGCGCGGCGCCCACGGCGCTGGAACCCATCAGGGCCATCTGGTAGATCGACATGCCGCGCGCGCGCACCCAGTCAGGCAGCGCCATCTGCGCGGCGACTGTGAGCGAATTGGCGACGGAGATCCAGGCCATGCCGGCGCAGAACATGGCCGGCACTGCGACATAAACATTGGGTGCGAACGCCACCACCAGCGACGACGTCGCTTGCAGCACCGTGCCAACCAGCAACAGGCGCTGCAGCGGAAGCCACCGGCGCACACGCGGCATCTGCAGCGCCGCGACGATTGCGCCGCCGCCCATCGCCGCCAACAGCAGCGTGAAGGTGCCCGCCGCGCCGCCGGGCAAACTGCGCGCGAGGAGCGGCAACAACGCCAGCAGCGCCGTGGAATGGAGAAAGAACAGGGCGATGCGCAGCAGGATGGCGCGCATCCGGCCAGACTGCCATACGTACTGCATGCCGACCCGCATCGCTCTGGTGAGGCGTTCGCGGCCGAGGGGGCTTTCTTTGTGCTCGCGGCGCCAGCGCATGATGACGAAACCGGCCACAAGTGAGAGCGCTGCGTTCAGCACGAACACCCAGGCGCTGCCCGCGCTCGCAATGATCGCCCCGGCCACGAGCGGACCGATGATGCGCGAGGTGTTCATGGCCACGCCACTCAGTGCCAGCGCCGCGGGCAGTTGCGGCCGAGGCACCAGTTCCGGCACGATGGCTGCGAACACCGGCCATCGCATCGCAAGTCCGACCCCGTTGGCGAAGGTCAGTGCCAGCAGGAGCGGGGCGCTCATCAAGTCGAGCATGACGATGACGCACAGCACCGAAGCCATGACGGCGACCCAGAACTGCGTGAACATGAAGTAGCGACGGCGATCCAGGATGTCGGCCAGCGCGCCACTGGGCAGCCCCAACAGGAAGACCGGCAACGTGGAGGCCGACTGCACCAGCGCGACCCACAGCGGGGAAGGCGCCAGCGAAGTCATGAGCCACGCGGCTGCCACGTCGTTCATCCACATGGTCGTGTTTGCCGCGAGCCAGGTAAACCAGAGCATGCGGAACACCGGCGCGCGCAGCGGCGCAAAAGCGGACAGTGACTCGTCGGTGCGCGGCGCAGCGGCCGCTAGTTCAGTGGGGTGTTCCGGCATCGACAGCGTCAACAGGCCCTAGTACCGGCGCTCCAGCACCATCATGTCGTTCTCGCGCTTCATCTGGAAGCGGCCCAGGAAGCTGTTGCCTAGCAGGATGTGGGGCATGCCGCCGGGCAGCACGGCCGCGTCGACCTCGAACACCTCCACGTCGCCAATGCGCACCGAAGCGAGCTTGACATGCCACACGGTCACGTTGCCGTTGGCGGTGCTGCCCGAGCCCATTTGCCCGGCTTGGTAGTTGATGCCCAGGCGCTTGGCCTCGGCCACGCCCATCGCCACCGACGTGGCGCCGGTGTCGACCATGAAGGTCACGGCCTTGCTGTTGATGGCGCCTTGCGTCATGAAGTGGCCGCCGGTGCCGACGCTGAGGACGATCTTGCCGCCCGAAGCC
>JBKJTX010000253.1:0-7149 GCA_046590315.1 Ramlibacter sp.
GGTGGGCGCTGGCAGGGACCGCGCCATCGAGGTCTTCAACCCCTTCACTCGCGAGCGCCTCGGCAGCGTACCTAGAGCGACGCTCGAAGAAGTGCGCGATGTCTTCGCCCGGGCTCACGCGTTCAAACCCCAACTCACCCGCTACGAGCGCGCCTCGATCCTGACCCGCGCCGCGGCGCTGGTGCGTGAGCGCACGCAGGACATCGCCCACCTCATCACGGCGGAGTCGGGCCTCTGTATCAAGGACTCTACTTATGAAGCTGGCCGGGTAAGTGACGTGCTGCTGTTCGGCGCCACCGAGGTCTTGAAAGACGACGGCCAGATTTTCAGCTGCGACCTGACGCCCCACGGCAAGCAGCGCCGCGTCTACACGCAACGCTCGCCGTTGCTGGGCGTGATCAGCGCGATCACGCCCTTCAATCACCCGATGAACCAGGTGGCACACAAGGTGGTGCCCAGCATCGCGACCAACAACCGCATGGTCCTCAAGCCCTCGGAAAAGGTGCCCTTCTCGGCCATCTTCTTTGTGGACCTGCTGTACCAGGCCGGCCTGCCACCGGAGATGCTGAGCATCGTGACGGGTGACCCGCGCGAGATTGCCGACGAGCTCATCACCAACGAGCATGTCGACCTTGTCACTTTCACCGGCGGCGTAGCGATCGGCAAGTACATCGCCGGCAAGGCGGGCTACCGCCGCGTGGTGCTGGAACTGGGCGGCAACGATCCGATCATCGTGATGGAAGACGCCGACATCGATGAGGCTGCCACGCTCGCCGTGCAGGGGTCGTACAAGAACTCGGGGCAGCGCTGCACCGCCGTGAAGCGCATGCTGGTGCATGAGGCCGTGGCCGCGCGCTTCACGGAACTGGTGGTGGAGAAAACTCGCGCGTGGAAATTCGGCGACCCGCAGAACGCGGCCAACGACATGGGGACCGTCATCGACCAGTCCGCGGCCCTGCTCTTCGAAGCCCGCGTCAACGAAGCCGTGGCCCAGGGCGCAAAGGTGCTGGTTGGCAATGAGCGCGAGGGCGCTCTCTACTCGCCGACGGTGGTCGACGGCGTGCGCCCGGAGATGACACTGGTGCGCGAGGAAACCTTCGGCCCGGTCTCCCCGATCCTGCGCTTCAAAACCATCGACGAAGCCATCGCCATTTCCAACGGCACCGCCTACGGCCTGTCCAGCTCGGTCTGTACCAACCGCCTCGACTACATCACCCGTTTCGTGAGCGAGCTGCACGTCGGCTCGGTCAACATCCGCGAGGTGCCGGGCTTTCGACTGGAGCTCACGCCCTTCGGCGGCATCAAGGACTCGGGCCTGGGCTACAAGGAAGGCGTGCAGGAAGCGATGAAGAGCTTCACCAATCTCAAAACATATTCGCTTCCATGGCCTTGACCCTGCTCGGCACGTCGGCATGACACTGACCTGGGCCGTGGTGGCCGCCGTACTGTTCGGCGCGCTGCTGCATGCGAGCTGGAACGCGCTGGTGAAGTCCAGCACCGACAAGGCTTTGGACACGGCGGTGATCCACGTGCTGGGGTCGCTCATCGCCGTCCCGTTGCTGGTGCTCGTCGGCTTGCCGCCGCGCGCGTCGTGGCCTTTCATCGCAACGTCGGTCGTGACCCACATCGGTTACTACATCGCGCTCACCGGTGCCTACAAGCACGGCGATCTCGGCCTCACCTACCCTCTGATGCGCGGCACCGCGCCGCTGCTAGTCGCGCTGTCAGCGAGTGTCACGCTTGGCGAGACGCTGAGCCCGCTGTCCTGGGCCGGCGTGGTGGGCGTGAGCTGTGGCGTGCTGGGGTTGGGCCTTTCACGGCATGCGATGGATCGACCCAAAGCGGTAGGCTTTGCGTTGGCCAACGCCGTGATCATCGCGGTCTACACAGTCGTGGACGCACTCGGCGTGCGCACCGCCGTTGGGGCCGGCGGCAGTGCCATGCAGTACGTGGTGGCGCTCTTCGTGCTCGACGGCTGGCCGTTCGCGCTGTTGGTGCTGATGCGCCGCGGCCGCGGAGTGGTCTGGCCTTACGCGCGCGCTCGCTGGCCGGTCGCAACCTGCGCGGCCGCCGCCTCGCTGGGCTCGTATGGAATCGCGTTGTGGGCGATGACCCGTGCGCCAGTGGCCACCGTGGCGGCGCTGCGCGAGACATCGGTACTGTTTGCGGCGCTGCTCGGAACCTGGTTCCTCAAGGAGACGTTCAACTTGCGCCGCGCTATTGGAACCGCAGTCATCGTTGCCGGTGTGATGGCCTTGCGAATGGGCTGAGAGGCAGGGGCGGCAGATGACTCTCCGTCCTGCTGCACAACAGCTGACGGCCCGCGCAATACCCCGTGCGCTCAGCCGGCGCGATCTTCGCGCGGGGGCTGACCGAATTCCGCCGAGGGCGGTTCGCCCTCATGATGCCCTGCCGCGCTGATACTGAAATCCGATAATTCTTGCGTGCTCTTCGGCACCGGTCTGCGTCGTGTGGCGCGTGCCGTTGCCTTGCGATGAGGCGCGCCCTCGTCACGCGCGCGGATGCGGTCTCTATCCGGTGCCATGCAGGGAGGATAGCGGGCCTGCGCTGACATGGTGTAGGACGCGTGCTCCGCCTGGCTTCGGATTGGGAGCCAATGAGCCTCTCACCTTCTGTCCAAGCCGCGTCCAAAGCTGATCAGTGCCGCCGCGATTCCGGCGGCGCAGCGCCGCTGCGCGGACGCCGACACAGGCGCTCGGACACAAGCGCAGAAGCGAGCGCGCCCTGCCCCCCCCGGCGCGCCGCCTCGATCAAGGTCAAGTCGATCAGATCGCGTTGTGCGTGACTGCCGCCGATGCGGCTGGATCGGCTGCGAATCCTGCGCAGCAGCTGCGCGCACTGGGCGAAGTCGCCCATGGCGAACGCTCGCACGGCCTGCGCCGCGGGCTGCCCGATCTCCCGTGTGAACAAGGCGTTGTCGTCGTTACGTGCCATCGCTTCGCGCTGGGCCTCCAGCAACGCCAGCTGCGGCGCATCGCGTCCTGCGCCGGCATAGGCGACCATCGCGTGCAAGTCGTTGAAGGCGTACATGCCAGGCACCAGGACGGCCTGCCAGCGATCCGCTAGCGGCTGCCAGCGGTTGCCCACATCGACGCCGCGCAGGTGCAGGCGCCACAACAGGGCACTGGCGTCCAGCATGTCCAGCACGACGCTGGACCCCGCGCCACCGATCGCTTCGTCGTACACGTTCAAGGCCCCCTCCACATTGCCGAGCTCAAGATGGAAGAGTGCGAGGTGCCACCAGTTGTGCACGGCCAGGAAACTGCCGTTGGACCAGATCGCGGAATTCGGCTCCAGCCAGGCGATGCCCGCCTCGGGGGAGTTTTTCATTTCATGCACATGCGCAACGGCATGCCACGCCCAGCTATCACGTGGCTCCAGCTCCACAGCGGCGCGGCCGTGCATTTCCGCAGCGACATAGTCGCCACTCTCCTCAAGCCCGAATGCGTACATCCCCAGCACCGCGTGATACCCGTGCATGCCGGGCTGCCAGGCGGGCAGCGCCCGCGCGATGCGGTCGCGCAGCATGCGGGCGTCGCCGGTAAAGAAATCGATCTGCTGGCCCGCCTGCAGCGCAACCAGGTCCAGGGGATAGTCGATGGTGACGTCTTCCAGCGCCCGGCCGGCCTCATACCACTGGCCGTTCGCAAGCAGCACCGCGGCCTGCAGGTGCCGCCGCTCGCGATCGTTCGCCGCCAGCCGAGCCGCCGCATCGCAGGCCTCACGCGCAACCGCCAGTCCGGCCGCCTCGGTGCCCAATAGATAAAGCCAGGCTTTCAGGATCCAGGCCATGGTCATGTCTGGACTGGCAGCAAGGGCCTGCTCCAGGCTTGCGGCGGGATCGCCTACCAAGCACTTGAACTCATCCTGCGCAGCCTGGAAGGCCAAGCGGCTGGCGTCGTTAGCGCCGGAAAGGGGGAAACCCAAGCTGTCCTTCATACTGCCGGTCCTCTCAAAGCGGGTAAAACGCCGTCAGTATGTCCTAAAGAAAGCGCCAGCCCCGCGACATCCCGAGCGCGGCCCGAGGGAGCTGAAACGGCTCGCCGGCTCAGGCGCGTTCCAGCGCCTGGCGTACCACGTCGACATCCATGCCGTACATCTCGGCAAATTCTTCTGGCGACTTGCCGCTCGCCGCATAGGCGCGTTGCAGCGCCTCGCGCCTGGCCACGGCTTCCGCGATTTCGGCGAAGGCATCGGCCAGCGCCGCCAAGGCCAGTTCGTCCTGTGCATGGATGCGCTCGAGGTACGCCTCGCGGGCCAAGCCGGACGCCTCGATGGCGCGCACCAGCCGCCCGCGCAGCCAGGGCCGCAGGTCTTCTTTCGAGCGGGCCTGGCGGCGGCGAAAGACTTCCATGATGGCGTGGTGCACGTGCTCAGGCGCGACGTCTTCCAGTGGCACGCCGTCAAGGTCATGGCGCTTTTCGCCCGACGCGACGGCTTCGAGGTAGCGGGTGGATCGGGCATGAAAGCCCAGCGCGGCCTTGAGATCGTCCTTCTTGAACGCGTCAGGATGGCGTTCCATCAGGTCCTGAAAAGCCCCCAGCTTCAGCGGCAGGAATTTCGCGCCGAACAGTTGTGGATGCAGCTCAAAGAGACGCTCCAACACAGGTTGCACCGGGCGCATGGGCTTGACCGCCTTGGGTCGCGGCTGGCTTTTTGCGGGGGGTGGCGCGGGCGCGGGCGCTTCGGCGGCAGGGGTGATCGTGTCGGTCATTCCAGGGTCAGGCAGGGCTTGAGGGCGAGCCCCAGACTGTACGCAATTTCGAAGGCAAAATGCCCGCATGAAAATCGAAAAAGACACCGTAGTGACCTTGCGCTACAAGGTTTCGGAGCCGAACGGCAAATTGATCGAGGGAAGCCGGGACCCGATGGTCTACCTGCACGGCGGCTACGAGAACACCTTGCCGAAAATCGAAGCCGCGCTGGACGGCAAAGAAGCGGGCCGCGAGGTCACACTGCTCTTGAAGCCGGAAGATGCCTTCGGGGTGCGCGACGAAGCGTTGGTGCGCACGATTCCGAAGACGGAATTTCCGCCCGGCGTGAAAGTCGGCGGCCAACTTGAAGGCCACACCGACGAGGGTCAGCCGCATGTCTTTCATGTGATGAAGATCAAGGGTGATACGGTGCATCTGGACGGCAACCATCCGCTGGCCGGCCGGGACCTGCGTTTTAACCTGAAGGTTACAGGCGTGCGGGCGGCGACAACGGAAGAGATCGAGCACCGCCACGTCCATGGCGCGCACGGCCATCACCATTAGGGCGCACAGCGCGACAGACCGTTCCATCGGCGGAGGCTTTAAAAGGACCCGCGTGCACCCCTACTACGCCTCATGACAACCCGCTCTCCCGTCCTCAACATTCAACCGCTCGGCTTTCCCTGGGCCACGGTGGACCCGTTCCTGTTTTGCGCCTATCACGACGACGCCTACCCACGTGGCACCGCCGACATGGCGCCGGCGGCATCATTGGCCGGTCGCGATATGGGCCAGGACTTCAGCCGCAAAGACGGCTGGAGCATGTACCACGGCCAGACCGTGCCGGGCTTTCCCGCGCACCCGCATCGCGGCTTCGAGACAGTGACGGTGGTACGCAAGGGTTTGATCGATCACTCCGATTCGCTGGGCGCGACTGCGCGCTTTGGCGAAGGCGATGCGCAGTGGCTCACCGCTGGCGGAGGGGTGGTGCACTCCGAAATGTTCCCCCTACTCAAGAGCGACGAGGCCAATCCGCTCGAGCTGTTCCAGATCTGGCTGAATCTTCCGGCCCGAAACAAAATGGTGCCCGCACACTTCACGATGTTCTGGGGGCAAGACATCCCGCGTTGGGTCGTCACGGACGAGGCCGGGCGCGAAACCGCCGTGTCCACCGTAGCCGGCCGACTCGAAGGCGCGGGTCTGCCCCTGCCGCCGCCGCCCGATTCGTGGGCGGCAGAGCACGATGCCGACGTCGCGATCTGGACGATCCGCATGGCGCCGGGCGCGCGCTGGACGCTGCCGGCCGCGAAGGGCGCGGGCACCCGCCGCACACTGTACTTTTTCAAGGGCGGGAGTCTGCGCATCGGCGGCCAGGAAGTGCAGGCGCCGTCCGCAATCGAAGTAGAGGCAAACGTGGCGGTGGAACTTGCGAACGGCGAGGGGGCCGAAGCCGAATTCCTCATGCTGCAGGGCCGCCCGATCGCGGAGCCAGTGGCGCAGCACGGCCCGTTCGTGATGAACACGCAAGCGGAGATTGTGCAGGCAGTGAACGACTACCGCCGCACCCAGTTTGGCGGCTGGCCCTGGCCGGACAGCGCGCCGGTGCACGGCAAGGAGCCGAAGCGATTCGCGCGGCACCCGGGCGGGCGGGAAGAAGTCCCGCCGCCCTGATTTCGCTCAGCTCTTGGGGCCGACGGTGACCCAGCGCCACTCCAGCCAGTTGTCGGCGCGGTGGACCACGCTGACGTTGCTGCGCGTCGCCCAGGGAATGATCTGCCGATGCAGCGGGATGTGGTGCACCTGCTCGTTGTGCTCGCGCAGGGCCGCCTTGATCAGCTGCTCGCGCTTGGCAATGTCCGGCTCCTTGCTGGAAGCTTCGATCAGGCCGTCGAGCTTCGGATTCTTATAGTTGCCCCAGTTGTAGTAGCCGGTGCCGCTTTCGCCGCGCGAGTGCAGCACAGGCGTCAACGTCGTTTCGGCGTCGGTGATGGCGCCGCCCCAGCCCAGCATGTACATCGATACGTCGAGCTTCTCAGCTTTGGGGAAGTAGGTCGCGCGCGGCTGCGTGACGACCTTGATGTTCATCCCGATCTTGGACCACATGGTCGCCAGCGCCAGGCAAATCGGCTCGTCGTTGATGTAGCGGTTGTTCGGGCAATCGAGCTGCACTTGAAAGCCGTTCGGGTAACCCGCTTCAGACATCAGCGCTTTGGCCTTGGCCAGGTCGAAAGGCAGGCGAGACTCGATCTGCGGGTCATTGAAACTGCCCAGCGGCGATGGCGTGACCGAGCCGGTGATCACAGACTGGTTGCGCATCAGATTCTTGCGCAGCGTCTCGATATCGACTGCGTGATAAAGCGCGCGGCGCACCCGCACGTCCTTGAACGGGTTCTTGCCTTTGACCTCGCTGTACAGCAGCTCGTCGCGGGCCTGG
>JBKJTX010000506.1:0-5561 GCA_046590315.1 Ramlibacter sp.
GGCGGCACGCACGTAAGCCAGTTGGGCGGCGCTAAGAACCTCCCTGGACCACGCGCCACTCTGTTCTTCGCGCCGGCGCAGGCAAAGAAGCGGCAGACCGATTGGGGCCCGGACGAACTACGCAACCGCCTGGTGCAGGCCTGGCAGGCGTTCAGCGCGAAGGTGAGCAACGGTTCAGCGCCATGGCTGCAAGTGCTGCAACACAGCGGCGCGCCAGCAGTGCAGGAAGCTTACGCGCAGGTGCTGGCCGGGCGCGGTGACCCTCGCAAGGGGCACATTCTTTCGCTGGCCTGATGGGTCAGTCGGCAAGGGCGGCTTGGTGTGCCGGCAGCACGGCGACGCGACCACCGGAACCTTCGATGTCCGCCAGCGCCGCCTGTGCACAGCGCTTGAAGATGCCGCGTGTTATGCGTCGGATCGGGACGCTACAGGGGCCGGCGGTGGCGCGTCACCAATCAGGCGGGCGGTCAAAGCCATGCAAAGCGCGGTACAGGTGTGAACCACGGCTGCGAAGATGGCCCATTGGGGCCAGGCTTCGGACGACAGGGCGGGCGGGAACGGGACATGTGCGGCCTGCAGCAATGCTATGGCCAGTACGGTTCCGAGGACGGGGGCGGTTGCCAAAAGCACCTTGCGAGTGAAATCTCTCATGGTGTTTCTCTCTACAAGCCGCGGACCCGGCATGCAAGCAACAGCAAGCCAAGACCGACAATCCAAGACCAGGTCGCAATGGGTTCTGGAATCCGGACAAGGCCAAAGTGTGCCACCAGCGCGACAATGAACAGGACCAGTGAAATCAGCCAAACTATCATCGTTGGGGCTTTACCTGAATTGCGCATGGGTGTTCCTTTGGTTAGGGTGGCGACGAAGCAAGCACCGGCGAGTATGGGGCTTGTGCCCCATTTGCGGCAAATCTGTCTCGCCGATTCATACTCTAGGGAATGAACATGAACATGAACATGAACATGAACGTGAACGTGAAACCATATCTGCGGCTGCGGCAGATTTGCCTGGTGGCGCCGGCGCTGGAACCGGCGGTGGATTCTTTCAAGAGAATATTCGGGTTGCCCGAGTGCCACCGCGACGAAGGCGTCAAGAAATTCGGCCTGGAGAATGTCTTGTTCGCTTTTGGCGACAGTTTCATTGAAGTCGTTGCGCCGCTGCAGGACGGAACCGCAGCGGGCCGATTCCTTAAGCGCTCCGGTGGCAAGGGCGGCTATATGGCGATATTCGATTGCAACGATCCGGAACGTCGAAAGGAACGCGCACTCGCACTCGGTGTGCGCGTCGCGCATGAAATGGACTACCCCGACTTTCGGGGCACGCAGCTGCATCCGGCCGATTGCCGCGCCACCATGCTGGAATTCGACCACACGGTGAGTGGTGAATTGATCGATGGCGCTTATTATCCGGCTGGCCCTCACTGGCAGCAGTTTCGTCGCCTCGATCGGGTGCAGGGCATCGCTTCGATCGAAGTCGAAAGTCCGGATCCATCCGGCATCGGCCGCCACTGGTCGAAAATAATGGATGTCCCACTCGAAACCGATGCCACTGGCACGGCGGTGTTGCGCCCCGAGTTCGGCGCGATCCGGTTCGTTGGCGTAGCGCCAGGCGCCCCCGAGCGACTCGCGACGATCAACGTGGTCGCTGCGGATCCGACCAGCGTCCTCAACGCGGCGAGAGCGGCGGGCCGCCCAAGCGACGAGAGCGGATTCGAGCTGTGCGGCGTCCGCTTCAAACTGCAATGACAATTTTCTGGAAACGATATGACTTCCCCCAACACTGACGTATTGCTTGAACATTTGGACCGAGGCTTGCTGACGCTGACGCTCAATCGCCCGGAGCGACGCAATGCCCTGAACTCTGCACTGACCGAGCGGTTGGTCGCTGCCCTGGCCAAGGCAGCGCTCGCTGCCGATGTGAGCGCCGTTCTGTTGAAAGGCGCCGGCGATTTCTTTTGTGTGGGCGGCGACGTCAGGGACATGGCCGAAGGTGGCGGGCGCGACCAGCCGCTGGAACAGCGAATCGGAAGGTTGCGGGCCAACATGGAAGCATCGCGCCTGTTGCACGACATGGCCAAGCCTACCGTCGCTGCAATCACCGGGGCGGCCGCGGGGGCCGGTTTGTCGCTCGCTCTCGCATGCGACCTGCGGGTAGCGTCGGAGTCGTCAAAACTGACCACCGCTTTTGCCAAAGTCGGGCTGTCCGGCGACTACGGCGGCACGTTCTTTCTTACGCGCTTGATTGGCGCTGCGAGGGCGCGCGAACTCTATTTGACATCGCCCGTGCTGTCAGGCGCAGAGGCGCATCGCATCGGATTGGTCACACGGGTCACGGCGGATCATGAAACGCATGCCGAGGCGGAGAAGCTCGCCCGTTCTCTGGCGGACGGCCCGCGCGCCACGTTGGGATTCATCAAGCAAAACCTGAACTTGGCAGAGGGCGGTGGCAGCCTGCAGGATTGCCTTGACGCCGAAGCTTGGCGTCACATCGTGTCGAGCACCACGAGCGACCATCGTGAAGCCGCCTCGGCATTCATGGAAAAGCGGCCGCCTCGCTTTATCGGAAACTGACCGTCGCCGCACACGTGGGCGCTGCTGCGGCCGTCACTTTTTCATGGCTCGTATGACTGCCGTGGCAGTAGCTGAAGCCACGAGCTCAGCTTCTTGATACAACTCGCCCGCGAGGAAGCAGACATCTCTGCCGCGCTTGACGACGCGTCCCTTTCCGGTGAGAGCGCCAACACTTGCGGCTCGGTGGAATGAGATATTGAGATTCAGGGTGGGTGCGAACTCACCCTCTTTCAATGTGGCCGCCAGCGCCGGACCCATTGTGTCGTCGAGCATGGCCGCGAGAAAGCCACCCTGGATATTGCCGGCTGGATTGGCAAACTCAGGTTTGCCTTGAAATTCAACTTCGATAGTGCCCGCTTCGGCGTCGATATGTTTGAAGACGACTCCAAGAGTCTCCGCCGCCTTGGGAGCGGGTAGCTCACCCGCAACGATTCGCCAGAAGAACGCTTGCTTGTCCATATGGTTCGTACTACCGGGCAACCCATCCGCCGCAAACCGGAAAGACCTGACCGACGAAACAATTCGCTGAATCGCTGCAGAGGTAGGCCGCGAACTCGGCGTCTTCGCGCGCGCCGACAAGGCGACCCAGTGGCACCTCTCGCTTGAGACGCTCCTGGAACTTCGGATTTGCCTGGAGCTCTGGTGGAAAGTAGGTAGGGTTTTCAACAAAGTTCTGCGCGATGGCATTGACTTGAACATTGTGAGGCGCCACTTCAACGCCGACGGACTGCACGTAGGCAAGTTGCGCGCCCCGCGCCGCACTGTAAGTGGACGTCCGTTTCATCCCGCGCAATGCGGAGGCGCTGCCGATGACCAGGATCTTGCCCGAGCGACGCTCGATCATCTGCGGCAGGATCGCTCTGAAGAGGCGCGGCAAGGGATCGACCAACGCTGCAAAGGTTTGGGCCCACTCGGTGTCGGTCGCCTCAGTTGCGAGAGTCGTGGGCGCCGCATACGCCAAGTTCGCAAGCAGGATGTGAATGGCCCCGGCTTCCCGCACGACGGCCTGCGCGGCGCCGGACTCCAGAAGCGGTGCAGTGCTTCGGACAACTTCGGCCCCATGCTCTGCAAGTACTTCGCAGAGCATAGGCCCCATGAATTCGTCCGCCTGCGTCACCAGGACGCGCTTGCCAGTGAGTGTTGGTGTCATGGTTGAACTGTACCGCTCCTGCAGGTGTGGCCATTTTCCGAGATTGCAGGTGCCTCGGAAAAGACCAGCTGGTAGCAAACACTTGTTGGATCATCCACATACTTGCCGAACGGCGCGATACGTTCAAAACCGGCAGACTCGTAAAAGCGCATCGCCGCCACCTGCTTGAACCCGGTTTCGAGAATGACCCGGCGATAGCCGAATTCGCTCGCTTGGGTGACAAGGTGAGAAAGAACAGCGCGCGCCAGACCCAGCCGGCGATGCGCGCGATGAACATACATCCGGCGCACCTCCGCGACATCGGCTTCGTACGGTCGTATGGCACCGCATGCAAGCGGGGTTTCGTCTACGTATGCGATGACATAAGCGCCACGCTCGGGCAGCGGGCTGTTGGTCGGAGATGCACTCTGCGCGCTGAACAGCTCAGGATAGAGCTCCCGCGCATCCAGAGAGGCCTCGCGCAAAAGCGCCATCGCGTCAACTCCTTGCGGGTCAACATTCTGGACTGATAGCATGCGCTCCGATCTAATCTCCGAGTCCGTGTCGGCCGACTCTTTAACCGGTATTTCCGGTGATCATTCTAATTTCCCGCAACTTCGCGCCGCCCAGTTCAAACTCCTTCCCGGACCCGGGTTCGATGGAAAGCCCTGCTGACGAATAGAAGCGGATGGCCCGCACGTTCCCCTCGATGACCCAGAGACTGACCGAGAGAAAGCCTAACGCGAGAAGGCGCTCGTGGGCAGTCTCCCACAGCAATCGACCCACGCCCGTGGACCAAGCGCCGGGAAGAACATAGATTGCCCAAACTTCGCCGCGCTTTGCAGGTGCATCCGCGTCCCGGCAAGGGCCGAACGAAATGACTCCCACGACGGACGTGCCGGTTCGAGCAACGTAAAGCTCCGATCGCCTTTCGGCCAAGACCTGTTGCCACGAGGACTCGCGCTGATCAACCGAGAGGTTGGACAAGTAATCAGCGGGGAGGATGCCCGCATAGGCCGCTTGCCATGACGCAACGTGCAGTTCGGCCACCGCACGACAGTGTTCAGGCTGCGCGACAACGACTTGCATGTCGACTGATGTGGGAGTTGATCGGACTTCCAGGAATCCCTCGCTCACTGAGGGTGGCTCCATGATCGAATGCACGCTGCGAATTGCAAACTCGGAAACACGGTGGTCACTCACCCGCGACTCGTTGTGAGCCAACGCCGCTTCAAGCGATGATCGAATCCAAACAGAGATCGCAGGCACGCCAGCCGCCTTGGCGATGCCGATTGCGCGAGCTCGATGGATTGCGCGGGGTAAAGCGGCGTCGAAGAAGAATGCGGACTCTCCAAGGCCCGGGGCGTTCTGAAGTATCCAAGTGGTCTTGCCAGCGCCCTGCACACCGACAACGACGTACAAGCGCGCGGATGAAGGCGCTGATCGCAGTGCGCGCTCCAGATCTGTGTAGGCCTGCTCGAACGCGATTTTGCTACGCTCCGGCGTAAACACGCGGCCCGACTCCGTTTCCAGATAGTCGTCGGGATTGAAGTAGCGACCTTTCACCATTGCGAGAGAAGGGTTGGGCCTCACCGAGCGTTTGCGCCAAGAGGGCCTTCGATAATCCACTGAGTTACCGCCTGATGAAAGTTCAATGGGCCAGGAACGGTGTTGTGTGTTTTGACGTACCGGAAACCGGCTTTCTGAAGTGTGCGGTTCGGTGCGACATTAAACGCATTGGGCGAGCCTGTCCTGAATTTTGTGTTTGAGGCATAACCATGACCGACAGGATCATTTATGCCAAGCAGAACGAAGTTGAAGAACGCGGCCATCGCGGCCAGGAGTGCGGCGCTGCCGAA
>JBKJTX010000211.1:0-9672 GCA_046590315.1 Ramlibacter sp.
GCGACTGCCCTCTCAGTCGGATGGCTTGATATCCCGTTCCGGCTGGCTCGCAAAGAACCGCGCATTGCCCTCCAGGATGCCCGAGCGCGCCGCGAACACCGCGTGGCGGCTCGGCTCAAGCTGCTTGGACAGCTTGACCAGCACGCCCATCTTTTCGCTGAACTCCGTGCCAACGACGGCGTAGCCCAACTTCAGCTTGGCGATCAGCACGTCGGCATTTGCGGCATGATGGTGCGACTCGATCTGCAGGCAACCGAGAGCAAGCGCCTCTTGCTCCATTGCGCCGACCAGGCGGGTGTAGATGCCCTGCCGACGCAACGCGGTCTCGACGGCCGAAGTGCTGACGTACAGAACGCCCCCGGGGCCCAGAAAGGCGTGGCTCCATCCCACTAGCAGCTCACCCGCGTACGCGCCGATGCGCACTTGCTGCGCCTGCGTTGCCGCGGGCTCGATATCAGGCCGTTGGAACAGGCGCCCGCTGATTTCGCGGCGTTGAGGGTCGTGCATCAACCGGGAAACGAGCTCCGTGAAAGTGGGCTCGGGGAATTGGTCGACGGTGCGCAGGGTGATAGTGTCGGTCATGAGGTTGAGCATTATCTAAAAAACACGCGGCGACTGGCAAAATGCGCCCATGCCAGCTTCCGCCTCCCGCTCCACCCAGCCGCGCAACCCGCTGCACGGCGTGACGCTGGAGGCCATCGTCACCGCGCTGGAGGCGCACTTCGGGTGGGCCGAGCTTGCGGTGCGCATTCCGGTACGCTGTTTTGCGCACGACCCGAGCGTCGGCTCGAGCTTGAAGTTTTTGCGCAAGACCCCCTGGGCTCGCGAAAAAGTGGAAGGCCTCTACCTGTTCATGCTGCGCGATGCCGGCCGCAAGCCTCATGCAATTTCAACCACTGCTTGAAGAAATCGTCGCCACACTGCGCCCGGAACTGGGTCGCGCGGGCGAGGTTGCGAGCTACATCCCAGCGCTCGCCCGCGTCCCCGCCGCGCAACTCGGAATAGCCCTGTGCACTCGCGACGGTGAAGAGGCGCAAGCGGGCGACAGCATGACGCCCTTTTCGATTCAGAGCATTTCGAAGCTGTTCACATTGACGCTTGGAATGCGCGAACTGGGCGACGCCCTTTGGGAACACATCGGCCGCGAACCCTCGGGCAGTGCGTTCAATTCACTGGTGCAGCTCGAGTCCGAGCACGGACTTCCGCGCAACCCTTTCATCAATGCAGGCGCGATCGCTGTCACGGATCGACTCGTGAGCGCGTGCGACGCGAAGGCAGAGATACTGGCGCTGCTGTCCAGCCTGTGCGGCGAACCGGTTTTCTTCGACGAAGAAGTTGCCGCGTCCGAGGCGGCTACGGGGTTTCGCAACGTCGCTCTCGCCAATTTCATGAAAAGTTTTGGCCGCCTCGACAACGACGTGGGCGCCGTGCTCGACGCGTATTTCCACGATTGTTCGATCAGATTGCAAACCCGGTGTCGCCCGTCCACAGGGAATAGCGGCCTTGACCGTACTCAGCGCGCGCGGCTTCGACCTGGGCGATGCCATGCATCGCAAACGCCCGAGCTCGGTCCAGCCAGAGCTCATCGCCGGTACGGCGGAACAGCTTGAGGAACGCGTATCCGTTGCCGCCCGTACCATGGCACAGGTTCGAGCCTTTACGCAGCGGTCCTGCAACCCAGGTCGCTTGGGCCCCGGCGGCAAGCAAGTCGTCCAGGGCATCGCCGGGAAAATGCGCCAGGCAGACCACAAACCCCGGTGCGCCATGGCAATATTGCATGAGCTTCAAATCGCCGGGCGGTGAATCCATGCGCGGTGGCCAGCTTGCCAGCTGTCCATCCCAGCGGGCTGTGTGCCGCATGGTGTGGGCGATGCACTCGCGCCAGCGCTCCCAATCACTGGTGTTGAGTAGGTCGCGGCCCTGGATCAAGGGCGACGCCGTCGCGACGAATCCGTGAACGGCGTCGATGTAAGTGGAGTGCTGGCCGTACAAGTCTTGCGTCCAGAGCTGGCACGAGCCGTCGGCCGACGGTTGCAGCTGCGACCACAAGACCGCCGCGGTCGCACGGAAGAGCCGCGCCCACGCTTCGTCGCCGGTGTGCCGATGCAGGAACAAGGCGGCCAGCAGGGTGCCGGGCGAACCCCACATCAACTCGCGGGCCGGGTGGTTCATGGTCGCTTCGATCAGTCGCGAGAGCTCCGCGACGATCTGCGCCGAGGGCGCCGCCTGAAACTCGAGCATGCGGATCGACGTGTCGCCCATCAAGAAGGACCCGAACGGCGTGCCCTCCTCCACTTCCATCTGAGCCCGATTCGGTCCCAGCAAGGCCGGAACGGTCGCGGTGTAGTCCTTGGACAAGGAGGTGGCTCCCTGGCCTTCGAGATAGCGCAGCGCCCAGATCACGCCGCAGGCACCGAAATAAAGGTTGCGCATCGGCGTCGGGTCGGCCACGTCCAGGGGATGGGTGGGCCACAATCGATCGGGAGAGAACGCAGCCTCCGCATCTCGCACGATCTGCGCAATCGCGCTGCGGGCGCGGCCCTCATCCCACGCCTCGGGGCGCAGCGGTTCGTGCCGATCAGGATCGAAGAGCATGAGCCGCACTCTACCAGTGAGAATGCGTACATGAAGCAATTTCTGCCGGTGTCTCAGCGCCCCGAATTCATCCTCGGCAGGCGTCGCGCGCTTTGCGCCGGCTTGAGCATCGCCGGTTGCGCGGCACTGGCCCCGAGGGCCTGGGCTGTCACGTCAACTGCTGTCGGCATCACAGCACTGCGTGCGCCACAACGCATGGTGCAGCTGAGGGTGGGCGCAGACGGCGCACTTCTCGCGCTGTCGGACCAGGGCGAGCTGTGGCGGCTGCGCGGCGAATCCTGGCTGCACGCCGGCGCGGGTCTCGACCCCGCGACACCGCTTGCGCAGGGGCATGGGCGCATCGTCGGCCGTGGCGCCGCCACGGGTGGGCTCTGGGTCATGGAATCCGGCCGCGTATCGAAGGAGGCAGGCCCGCCCCTGGCACCTCACGCCGGCTTGTTGGTGTTGCCGCTGGCCGTGATTGCAATCGCCGCGACACCAGGCGCAAACCAGGTCATTCGACTGGAGCAAGGCGCCAAGGGTTGGGCAGAAAGCGCGCGCAGCAAGACAGTGGTGCTACCTGACGCGCATCCGGTGCAGTGGGATCCGCAGGGAACAAGCCACGATGGCGAAGGCCAGGTGGCCATCCTCGCCGGGCCCGACAGGACACGCTATCGCCATGGCGTGCTTGGCGACGACATCGAGGCTACATCGTTGGCTTTGCTCGATCGGCACAACCTCCGCGCGCTGGCCCAGCTGGATTTGCCGAGCCCGTACGTCTTCGAGGACATAGCGCCCCGTCCGATTGCGTGGCGTGGTGGACGCGCCCTCCTCACCGTGCGCTCCGGCCCGCAAGGTGCGCAACTGGCGGTCGTCGCGCGATCAGGAAGCAACACCCAACTGGAACTCGCCGCGCTCGGCACGCCATTGGGTCGGCCCCAACGGTGGTTGTCACCGACCACCGATGGTGTGCGCCTGATGGCTGTGCACACGCCGCACATTGGCGGCGTTGTGCATCGATACCTTGCGGATGGGAAAGTGCTGCCCAGCGAAGTAGCGGCGGTCGACGTGGCCAATCACATCAACGGACAACGCGACCTGGATATCTCTGCCTGGGTGGGGTCCACCTGGGTCGCACCTGCACAAGATCGCCGGAGTCTGCGCTTCTTCGACATGAATGCGCGGCAGCCCGTGTCGCGCGACGTCAAGCTTGATCTGGCTGCCACAGCTTTGCGCAGCCTGCAGCGCGATGGCCGCGCAGGCGTGGCAGCGCTCCTGCAGGACGGCAGTGTTGTCTGGGTTGCGGTCCCGCTCTGAAAGCATCAGGTATACACATCATCGTGGTCTCCGACGTTGACCGGGATGATTGTCTGGCCCGCGATCCGCAGCTCCAGAGTGATGCGGTATGAGAGATTGATAGAGACGGAATGCAACCCCGCTTGCTTGCCCGAGAGGGCATGGAGGCGCAGCAAGGGATGACGCGGGTTGGCCTCCAGCAGCGCCAGGGCCTTGCCGTATTGCCGCCGGACTTCAGGGTGACGGCGCAGGAACCGGAGCTCGGCGCGCATGTAGCTCTCGGTGAAGCGGAGCTTCCAGGACATGCGAAATCAGCGGGCGCGGGTACGGCGGCTCGGCTTGGCCGATGGCTCGGGCCCAAGCAGCGCATCCAACCTTTCCATGTGGGCCTTCGCCGACTCCGTGACGTAGCATCCCGCCGCTTCATCGGAACGGCTTTGGGTCAGAGCGGCGTCGAGCTCGCATTCGCGCAGGTAGTGGTACTGCGCGACCTCCATCACCACGAACCTGTCTTTCCCGCGCACGGAGATCACGGCCTCGGGCTGGCGGGAAAGCGTGTCCTCGATCGCGGCGACGCCGCGCGTCTTGATGTCGTTCGCGGTCAGGATAGTCATGGCACTATTTTAAGTACCGTTCACCGTACTGTCAAAAGTACTTTTCATTCAGCGGTTTTTGCGCAGAGGCTCTAGCAGCGACTTGAGCCCGTTGTGGTCGATCTCGAGCATCAGCGCGAGCAGCCGGCCCAGCTCTCCCGGCGGAAAGCCCTCGCGCGCGAACCACGCCAAGTAGTTGCCGGGCAGGTCTGCGATGACGCGGCCCTTGTACTTGCCGTAGGGCATCTCGCGGGTGACGAGGAGTTGTAGGAGTTGCGGGTCCACCGGTGGATTGTCAACGCGCCAGCAGCGCATTCAACTCCCTTGAACTTGAAGGCTGCGCGAATCCTGCATTGCCAAGACTGCCTTGCGGTCGCACAGTGGCCTCTTGAACATATCCCGGTGCCGGGCATTCAACTGCTTTACCCACCAGGAGAGATGCAACATGAACTTGTCAACATTGCTGATTCGCTGTGCTGCGGCAGGGCTCGCATTCGGAGCAACGCTCGCTGCGGCCCAACCCGCGCACCACTTGACCGTGGATCCTGCCGCGCTAAAGTGGGCAGCCCAACCTTCGCTTCCCCCCGGCGCTCAGATTGCTGTGATCGAGGGGCCGCTGAACGAGGCAGTCCCGTTCACCATCCGGCTGAAGTTTCCCGCCAATTACCAGATTCCACCGCACTGGCACCCCAATGTTGAACGGGTGACCGTGCTCTCAGGCACCTTTCACCTGGGAAGTGGTGACAGCTTCAGCACGGCGGGTGGACAGGCGCTCACACCGGGCAGCATCGCGATCATGTCGGCCGGCATGCGTCACTACGCCTGGACCACTGGTGAAACCATCGTGCAACTGCACGGGACCGGCCCCTCGGCGATCACGTACGTGAACCCGGCCGACGATCCGCGACGCAAGTAAGCAGCTTCGGGGGTGGCGCGCGTGGTGAAGTCGGGTCAGCGCGCCAGCAGCGTCTTCAACTCCCCGCTGTCGATCAACTTTTTCAGGTCCTGGTATCCGCCCACCAGCGTGCCTTTGACGAACACCATGGGGAACGTGGGCCAGCCGGTCCACATTTTCAGCGCGCTGCGCGGCCTCCACTCACTGAAGTAGCTGCCATAGCCCAGGTACTTGTACGCCTGGCCAAGTACGTCGAGTGCCTTGCGCGCCTTGGCGGGGAACGGGTTCAGCGTCATGCCCACCACGACCACGTCGTTGGCGCGCACAGCGCCCTGCACTTCCTCGACGATCGAGTGGTTCCAGCCGGCGATCTTGGCGTGGATGGCGGGGTGGATAGCGGCTTCGTCGAGGATGGGGCGCGGCATGGGAGGCTCCTGGGATGGGTGTGGCACGGTACCACCTGGGAGTGAGGCGGGCGTTAGGCGCGGGCTTATGTTGAGTACCGGCCTACACTCGCGCAAGGACCACGAATGACCGCCAACGACCCCCTCACCCCCGAAGACTTCGACGCGCAAGACGCCGAGCTCGACGCCTTGCGCGAGAGCGGCGAAGAAGTGCCGCAGTGGGAGTTCTGCGAAGGATTCCTGGCGGCGCTGATCTGCGCGCGTCGTGCCATTCCACCGGAAGACTATTGGCCTGTGCTGCTGGGCGACGGCTTCAAGCCCGTGGAGCACATGGAGTTTGTCTTTCGCTGGCGGCGGCGGTGGCTGGAAGTCGAGCAGGCCCTGGACGCGCCCGTGGAGAGGCTCGACGACGAGCGCGCCTACGAGCCCGAGGTGCTCGACACGCGCGGGGCCATGCTGGCACTGAGCGACGAAGAGCGCGCCGGCGTCGACATGGCCACCATCCCCTCTTTTGCGCAGGTGTGGGCCGTCGGCTTCATGTATGCGGTGGAGACCTGGCCCGAAGACTGGGCTGCCCCGCGCGACAAGGAGCTGGCTGCGGTGCTGAACGACGCGCTGGAGGCGATCGTCACGTTGACGGAGGACGACACTGCAAAGCCGACCGTCTCGATGTACGCCGAGGATGGCCCGCCCACGGTGAGCGAGCAGCGCCTGGAGCACGTCGACGCCGCAATTTGGGCGGTGTACGACTTGCGGCGGCTATGGAAAAGCCTGGGGCCGCGTGTGGAGCCGGTGCGCAAGACCGAGGCGCCTGGGCGGAACGATCCTTGTCCCTGCGGGAGTGGGAAAAAGTTCAAGAAGTGTCATGGAGATGGGGGGCGGACAGCGTAGCTTCGATACTGCGGCGCAATCGGTGCACTAACGCACACTTATCCGTTGTGGCACGGGCTTGGCAGCATGTTCACCTACACAACCTGCGAGGCCTTGCGCTCACTGTTCAGTCACTCACTGATCAGCTTGCGGGGTGGTGGGTTCAAGGAGATGCCAGTGCTTAACTTCCAACGGATATCCGGACCCGAACACGGCTATTTCATAGCCTGCTACGCCTGCACAATGGGTGAACTCGGGCAGAAGTCTCTCGGTTTCTACAAGGTATTCCGATCGCCGGCACAGTCTTACTGGGAAACTGCTGGGGTGGTCGCCGAGGGCTGTTGCCCAAGCCTGGAATGCACATCCGAAGACGCCTTGCGCCGCGCCGAAGCTCTGGCTCGCGAGGCAATTGTTCGGGCCGGTGGCGCCTGCCACTCCTCTGCGACTGACTGACGCCGTCTTACAGGCATCGCAGCCGATTTGACAGAGCGTGCAGCCCGTTGTGCTTTGACGTGACGACTCAGTTGCCTCCAGCAAGGCTCGCGGCGATGTTGATCGACAGGCCCAGGATCGCCAGGTTGAAGAAGAAGCACAGCACCGACTGCGCCAGCACCGTCGCCCGCATGGCGGTGGTTCGCACGGACACGTCGGACGTTTGCACCGCCATGGAAATCGTGAAGGCGAAGTACATGAAGTCCAGGTAGGACGGGGATTTAAGCTCCTCGGGAAAGTGGAGCGGCAAGCGGTGGGCGGCCGAGGAATAGTACAGGTGCGCGTAGTGAAACGTATAGAGGGCCCCGAGCAGAATCCACGAGCCGGCAATAGTGAGCAGTGTGATTGAATAAACGAACGCTGGCCGTTCTCCGCCGTCGGTGCCACGCGCAAGCACCACCACGATCGCAGCAAGACTGACGACCGCGGCAGTGGACATCAGTACCAGCAGCCCGGCGCTGCTCGCGTCTTCCTGCTTGGCAATTCCGCGCACACCTTCGGCGTTGGTGCGAAACATCAACCAGGCCAGCGCCGCGAGATACGGCCACACGCCCAGGTTCCAGGCGACCAGCACGCGCGACGTGAAAGTCCACGCCTCGGGCAGAAAGAAGAATGCGACGGTGCCGACCACGGCCGCGGCAAGAAGACGCGGACGGTGCAGGCCCACGTGGCGAAAACGGCTGAGGAGTGTGCTCACGCCGGGAGGTTACCACCGGATGAGCCGCTCGCCGGTAGGCGGACGCGGCGAATTCTTACGCGGTGCCGGGGTGGCCAAAGCGAAGCTGAGCGGTCCCAAAGGAACACCTACATGAGCGAAAACACGTTGCAGAAAATCAAGCGCCTCGACGAGTCCCGGCCCGGCTTTCCGGGAGAGCACTGGATCGTGTTGGCGGGCGGCTTGGCGGCCTGGCTGGCGTCGCGCCGCCATCCCTCGATGATCGTGCGCACGCTCGGCTTGGTGGCCGGCACCGCGTTGGTCGGACGCGCCGCCAGTGGGCGGGAGGGCATCAGCAAGCTCGTGCGCTACCTTCCGGTCGGCAGCGGGATCTCGTCGCCGGGGCGCAAGTAGCCGTCTCTTCGCGGGCGCGCGGCTCGCCGTACTCGGCGATACTGCCGGCATGAACAAACCTTTGAGCCGCGCCGAAGTCGCACCCGAGTTGACCTGGAACCTCGATGACCTCTTCGCCGGCAAAGATGCCTGGTCGGCGGAGCTGGCGCAGATCGAAGAATCGTTATCAACCGTCACGCTCCATCAAGGCCGGCTGGGCGAAGGCGCTGGCCGGTTGCTGGCGTGCCTGGACGCACGCGATGCGCTGATGGCGCGGTTGCAGAAAGCCTATATCTTCGCCAGCCTGCGCAATGCCGAAGACGGCGGCGATGCGGTACGGCAGTCGGAGCTGGCATTGGCCGCGAGCGTTTGGGCGCGCGTGGAAGCGGCGACGAAGTTCGTCGACACGGAAATTCTCGCGCTGCCTGACGGATGCGTGCAGCGCTTTCGCGTGGAACAGCCCGCCCTCGCGGTGCACCGCACCGACCTGGATGACCTCGCCAGCCTGAAGCCGCACATGCTCGCGGCCGAGACCGAACGCGTGCTCGCGAGCCTGGGCGAGGTGCTCGATGCGCCCTACATGGTCTACCAGCGCGCCAAGGCCGGTGACATGCAATTCGCTCCGTTCACCGCCGGTGGGCGCGAGCAGCCGAATTCGTTCAACCTGTACGAGGGGACGTATGAGGGAGCGCCAGACGCGGAGGTTCGGCGCGGTGCCTGGGGCTCGTTCTGCAAGGGACTGCAGCCTTACCAAAACACGTTTGCAGCGACCTTCGCGACCGAGATCACGAAGAACATCGTGCTGGCCAAGGCGCGCGGCTACCGCAGCGCCGAGCATTTTCTGCTGCACCAGCACAAGGTGCCGTTCGAGCTGTACACCAACATCCTCGACACCATTCAGGCAGAACTTGCGCCGCACATGCAACGCTATGCACGCCTGCGTCAGCGGGTGCTCGGCCTTGACCGGCTGCTGTATTGCGACATCAAGGCGCCGCTCGATCCGGACTACGCGCCGGACATCACATTCGAAGGGGCGGGCGAGCTGATTTTGCAGGCGGTGGCGCCCATGGGGCCGGAGTACGTGGCGCTGGTGCGCACCGCGTTCCAGCGGCGCTGGATCGACCGCGCCAGTAACAGCGGCAAATCGTCCGGAGCCTTCTGTGCGTCACCTTATGGCGCGCACCCGTTCATCCTCATGACGTGGACCGACTCGATGCGCGACGCGTTCATCCTGGCGCACGAGCTAGGTCATGCAGGACACTTTCTAACGGCGCAGCGCAACCAGCGCTACGTCAATACGCGTCCTGCGATGCCGTTCGTGGAGGCGCCGTCGATCATGAACGAGGTGCTGCTGTCACGGCAAATCCTCCAAGGCGAGACCGACCCTCGGATGCGCCGCTGGGTGCTGATGCAGGTGCTGGGAACGTACCACCACAACTTCGTCACCCACCTGCTAGAAGCCGAGCTGCTGCGCCAGGTCTACCGCCTCGCCGAGGCCGG
>JBKJTX010000297.1:0-7551 GCA_046590315.1 Ramlibacter sp.
CCTCGGCGCAGGTGCCGCGATCGGGTCCGCTCGACTTGCGTGTGAGCGCTTTGCGCCCTGTCGAATCTGCGGAGGGTAACGCCACGCCCAGCCGCGCCGAGCCGGGTCCGGCGAGCAGCGCGCCGATCCCCGTCCCCGGCCTGGGCCGCGACTATCGCGTCGGCCCCAACGACCTGATCGACGTCGAGGTGACCGATCTGGATAACCTCAAACGCACCGTTCGCGTGAACGCGGCGGGCTCGATTACGCTGCCCCATATCGGCCAGGTTGTCGTGGGCGGCCTCACATCGCAGGAAGTTGAGGCGCGCATTGCCGATCGCTATCGTGAAAAGATTTTGCAGAACCCGCAGGTCTCGATCTTTATCAAGGAATTCACCACTGAACGCATCACGGTCGAAGGCGCGGTGGTGAAGCCCGGCATTTTTCCGCTGACCGGTCAGATTACGCTGCTGCGCGCCCTGGCGCTGGCGGGCGGCTTCGGCCCCATCGCCAACACTTCGCAGGTGATGCTGTTTCGCGTCAATGAGCAACGCGTGCGCGAGATGGCCGTGTTCGACATCGAGAAGATCCGCTCTGGCAAGAGCGACGACCCATCCATCAGGGGCGACGACCTGATCGTTGTCCAGCGGGACAGCACGCGCGTTCTCTTGAAGGACTCCATATTCCGCGACGTCCTGGATTCGATCAACCCCTTCTCCCTACTTCGGTAGCGGCTCCACCGGCCACCCCGTAGCCTCATGGCACCTGACACCCCTCACTCCCATCTGTCGCGCCCTGTTGCGACCGATCTGGCGCTGCGCCACCCCTATATGCTGCAGACCGCGACGGAGCGGCAGGCGGACGACCAGGACGACGCCAGCGCGCTCACACTGAGCGATTTGCTCGGCATGGTCCTCAAGCACAAGTGGACCTTGCTGCTGGTGATGATAGTTTCCACGGGCATCGCTGGCATTAATACCTTCCTGCTGCGCCCTACCTACCGGGCGACCACGGTCCTGCAGATCGAGCGTGCGGCAGCGCGCATCGTGGACTTCAAGAACGGCAGCACCGACCTGGAACAGGCCTCGGTCGACGAGTACCTGGGGCTCAAGACGCAGTACGAGCTGCTGCGAAGCCGTTCCCTGGCCGAGCGAGTGATCGACGAACTCCAACTGGATCGCTCTAAAGCCGGCGCGGCAAGCGGCAAGTCGGCCGCATTCAGCGCGCAGCCGGCCAGCGCCGCGGCTGATGGGTATGTGGGGCGAATCATTTCAGGCTACCGCAAGCTCTCCACCCCGGCGACAACGGACCCCGATGTCCTCGGCCGCGAAGCCGTCGTAGGTGCCTTCCTGGGCGCGCTGGCGATCGAGCCAGTGCAGAACTCGCGGCTGGTGCGCGTGTCGGTCGACAATGTCGACCCGGCCCTTGCGGCCAAGATCGCCAACACCACGGCACAGACGTTCGTGTCCCTCGGGCAGGAACGCCGAATTGAATCCTCCTCGTACGCCAAGACGTTCCTGGAGGACCAGATCAAGCAGATGAAGGCCAAGCTGGAGGAATCCGAGCGCAAGCTCAACCTCTACGCCCAGCAAAAACAGATTCTCACGTTAGACGACAAGACCAGCGTGATCAGCCAGACTTACGTCGATTACGCGACGGCGCTGGCGCGGGCCGAGCAGGACCGCATCAAGGCGGAAGCCCTGTACGGCGAGATCAAGACCAATCCGGAGCGCGCGCTCCAGTCGCTCGATAACCGCACGGTGCAAGCTTACAAGGAACAAAAAGCCAAGCTCGAGGTCGAGTACCAGCAGAACCTTCGAATCTTCAAACCCGACTTTCCGAAGATGCAGCAGATGCAGGCCCAGATCGCAGAGATCGACCTGCACATCAAAGGGGAGCTCGCCAGTGTCGCCGGCGTGATCAAGGCGCAATACGAAGCGGCGAAGTCCCAGGAAGCGATGCTGCGCGACAAGCTGGGGAGCACGCGCAAGCAGGTGCTGGTCACGCAGGACAACAGCATCGACCTGAATCTGCTTAAGCGGGAAGTCGACACCAACCGCCAGCTCTATGACAGTTTGCTGGAGCGCCTGAAGCAGGTGAACATCTCCAGCAACCTCACGACCAACAACATCTCGATCGTGGATTCGGCGGCCACACCTCTCTTCCCGTACAAGCCCAACTTGCAGTCCAACCTGATGGCCGGCTTGGGCATCGGCCTCTTCCTCGGCCTGTGCCTGGTGTTCCTGCTGGAGTACTTGGATGACTCAATCCGCTTCCCCGATATGGTGGAACGGGTCCTCGGCGTGCCGCTCATGGGCGTGATCCCGGTGGGCGACAAGAAGCGCGGGGAAACCGACTCGGTCGGTCTGGACGTGCACAACGATCCGCGTTCCAGCATGGCGGAGGCCTATCGCTCCGTACGCACCGCCTTGCAGTTCTCGACCTCGCATGGCGCACCCAAGCGTCTGCTGGTCACCAGCACAACCCGAGACGAAGGCAAGAGCACGACGGCGGTGGCGCTCGCGATCAACTTCGCCCAGATGGGCCATCATGTCCTGTTGGTTGACGCCGACATGCGCAATCCGTCGGTACACAAGATGCTCGGCATCTCGAACGAGCTCGGCTTGTCTAACCTGCTGTCGGACGACGCGCGTGGCGAAACGCTGATCCAGCCCACCGTCGTGCCGAATCTCTCGGTGCTGACAGCCGGACCGTCGCCACCTAATCCTGTGGATCTTTTGATGGGGCCGAAGCTGATGGCCATGCTCGACAAGGCGTCGGCCGTCGGCATTACTCACGTAATCGTAGACGGCCCCCCGATTTTGGGCATTGCCGATTCGATCGTGTTGGGCAACCAGATTCAGGACATGCTGTTTATCGTGCGGGCCGCTAGCACGCGCAAGGCCAACATCCGTGACGCGTTGCGGCGACTCAGGCTGTCAGGGCTGGCGCCGCGCGGCGCAGTGCTGACGTTCGCCCCGGCGCGTGCGCTGCAAGGCTACGGTGCGTACTACGGCTACGGGCCGGATCCGCATGCCCAGAAACCCGCGCTGTCGGGCCGTGCCGGCTGATCCCGCGGGCACAGGGCATGGCACCCGACCCCACCGGCCGGCGTAGTGCGGTCGAGAGCGCGGTTCTCGACTATCACCTCACGCCGGGTAAGTACCCGCTGATCCGGCGTCAGCCGTCGGTCCTGTATAGCTCGATGAAGGAAGTGCTGCAGCTCGCCAGCGGGCGATCGTCCGACGGCGGCGCCGGCACGCGCGGCCAGGATGTACGCGAAGCGGCCTGTTTTTTCGTTCGTTCGGCGCTGCTTTACCCCGGCGCGGACCACTACGCGCTGTTCGGGTTGGAACCTGACGCCGATCCTGCGGCCGTGAAAGATCGATACCGGCTCTTGATGCGGCTGATTCATCCCGATTTTTCCGGCGCGGCCTTTTCAACGGCCTGGCCCACCGACGCCGCTACGCGTGTCAACCGAGCATACGAAGTGCTCTCCTCGCCCGTCCAGCGCGCCGCCTATGACGAGCGAAACAATTCCCCGACGTCGACACGTGCGGCCCCGGAAGCACGTGGCGCGGCCAGCCGCGCGCCTCTCCTCCAGGCTGGCGCCAAGCCGGTCGTCGAAGACCCCAGGCGCCGCCTGAAGCGGCTGGCCACCGCCTTTGGGGTCGCGGGCGCGCTGGCGGGTCTCGGTGCTTGGCTCGGCAGCGGGCAGGCGGATCGCGAAACCCTCGTGCAGCGCCCGCCTGGCCCGACTGCCCGTGAAGCGGCGACGGTGAAGCCCGAATCGGTCGCGGTAGTTGCCTTGCCCGAGTCGGTCGCTAGCGCCCCTGCAGCTGCATCGCTACCCAAACCAGGGCCCGCACCGCCGGTGGTCGTGGCGGCAGCGGCAGCGCCCTCGCAAACGCCCTTGCAAATAGCGCCACTTGCACCGCCGCCTGTAGCCATGCCAGCGGTTGCACCTGCAATCGCTGTCGCACCCGCACCCATAACTGTCGCCGCGCCGTCACCCCAGCCTGTCCCCGCGCCCGCCCCGCCCGTCGCGGCGGCCAGGCTCGAGCTCCCACTGGCTGCACTGGCTGCACCGATTGCACAGGCAGCGCCTGTGTCCGCGGTGCAATTCGTGCAAGCTGCCACGACAGGAACCGTGTTTCGCGCCGCGCCATCGGCCGGCCCGACCATGGTGGACGTCCACCCGTTGCTCGCCAAGCTTTTACAGGAGCTGGAAAGCGGCTGGGGTGATCGTGTGCTCAACCTGTTGGACCGCGACGCACGCGGCGCCCCTTCCGCGCAAGCCCTGGTTGCCCACTACAACGGCATCGTCGACGGGGCGCGCCCGGTTCGGCTGGCCAGTGTGCAATTCAAGGCCGAACCCCGCGATAGCCGACTGCTGGTGACCGGTCGCGTGAGGCTGCAGGTGCGCGACCCTTCCGTGCCTGCGCGTGAACTCGCTATGGTCGCGGAATTCATCTCGCGCGACGGCAACGTGGTCATGACGCGCCTCGCGCGCGCCCCGGAGCAGCCGTGAGGAAAGCCGTTCAAGCGCCACCCGGGGGTGTCGGCACCACTGGACTTTTCCTGTGCGGCGTGGTGGCCGCGCTTGCCCTGGCTTGGCTGTCGACCGCCGTCAACCTCAGGCGGGCCTGCGTGGTGCAGGACACGCCTTACCTCGATCTGTGCCCTCGCCGCGCATGGGGTAGCGACGCCCATCTTGCAACACTGCGTTCGCGGATTGCGGCCAACCCCGGCGATGCGAACGCGTATGCGCAATTGGCGCGCGCCGATCGCTCACCCGATCATGCGCGGACGCTGCATGCGGCGTCCAGAATCGCGCCCAGTGAGCCCAACGTGTTGGTGCTGCAAGCGACTGCGGCCCTTGAGCGCCAGGACTGGCCGCAGGCGATTGAACCGCTCGTCGATCTGGTGGAGTATCGCAACGTTCAGCCGGCGGCGATGGCATTGGCCAGGCTGATCGCCGGCGGCCAGGGCGCATTGCTGCAACCTCACGTCAAGGCGGGCAGCCAGTGGCTCGCCCGCGTGCTCGCGCAAATGCCGCAAATTCCGTCGGCGCTGCCCACCGCGTTGCCCTTGATCGTGCACGGCTTGAAGCTCGGTGCCCTGGATCCCGACGCGGTGCGCGAGTTCGTGCGGCAACTCAAGACGGCCGGAGCATGGACCGATGCGTACAGCCTCTGGCTGGCGCTGCATGGCAAACCCTTGCCAGCCCTCTACAACGGTGGCTTCGACGAGGCCCTGCAGTCGGGCGGATTCGATTGGGAGCTCACTGCGGGCGGCCCACTCAATCGCACCGGCGCTATCGTCGAACGCAACCGCGCCGCGGAGCGCGGCGGCATACTTGAGGTTCGTTTCACCGGTCGCGGATTGGCCGTGCCGCTGGCGCGGCAATATCTGTTTCTCAGCGAAGGCCGCTACCGATTGCGCGGTGAGTACCAGGCCCGGCAGTTCCGCATGGAGCGCGGGCTCGCCTGGGTTGTGCGTTGCGGCGCGAACGTGGCGGCGCGCTCCGACATGCTGGGGGACACCGGCGGAGGTTGGCGAGCGTTCGTGCTCGAGTTTCCGATCCCCGCGGCCTGTGGCGCAGTCGCAAGCTTGCAGCTGGAAACCCATGACCCCGCCGAAGCCGCGCTTGGCGCACGGGGCCGCATGGCGTTCGACGCTTTTTCATTGGAGAAAATGATGCCATGAAGCCTCTTAATTTGACCCTTCCAACCCCTTCCCCTATAGTCGAGCCATTGCTCTGCGGCTCGCAGAACCGGAGTTTTCCAATGCTTAAAAACAAGTTGTCGTTGTGGGTAGGCCTTGCTGTTTCCGGCGTCGCCTGGGCGCAAACGCCTATCGTTTCACAAGCAGTGGTGCTCGGCACCACCACCGAAGTGGAGGGGCTGGTCACCGTGACGTACGGCAGCAATGCGGCGAGCGTCGTACTCCAAACGCCCGTCGTAGACCGCAGCCGTTTTGTCACCAGCTCCAGTGGTTCGACGACGCTGCGCTTCAATGACGGTTGCGTTCTCAAACTCAAGCCGAACCAATCGGTGTTGGTCGACGGGCAAAAAGACTGCGAGGCCAAAATTGCGGCGATCCAGAATCTGTCGCGAGATTCTTTGGCTGTGCTCGGCGGCGGCGGTGGCGGCACTGGACCGCTGGTGACATTGGCCGTTGTCTTCGGCGCAGCTATCGTTGACGGTTTCTCCAAAGGCAGGGGGAGCAATGTAACCAACGCAGGCGCCGTCATCCCCGAGGGCCCGATTCCCAACGTCCTTCCCGAACCCCCGCCCCTCATTCCCAACCAATGCATTAGCCCTCCTTGCCCGTGACAGTCGGAATCCGGAGCGCACGACCAGCAACGGGGCCTCTGGGCCCCGTTGCACTTTTTGGGGCCATGGTGCTGCTACTGGCTTCACCGTTGATGCGCGGCGGCCATCTGCATGTGGCCCTGATCGCGTTGGAACTCCTGGGCCTGGTGATCCTGGTGGCGCTTTGGGCGCGCGCGCTACTCGTATGGCGCGACGCGCGCATCCTGCCCAATCCTTGGGTGCTCGCGCTTGCGCTCACTCCCTTGCTGCTGGCCCTGCTCCAACTGACCCCTCTACCGCCGGAACTTTGGTCGCGGCTCGCTCCGCGCAGCATGTACCTCGAGCCGCTGCGAAACGTGGGGCTGGCCGAAGGCGCCTGGCGTGCGCTGTCGATCAGCCCCGACGCGACAGCGACCTCCCTGCTTGCCGGCATACCCATCGTCGCCGCCTTTCTGGTCGGCCACTTCGCCAGCCTTCACCAGCTGCGAACCTTGTTGCGATGCGTGGTCGCCCTCGCATTCGCCGAGGTGTTGTTGGGGCTGATGCAGTTCTCGGGGGGCGAGCACTCGCCCTTCTTCTTCGGCGTCTTAAGCTATGGGCCGCCGGTGGGAAGCTGGACCAACCGCAATCACTTCGCCAACTACCTCGCCATGGCGTTGGCAGCTTATGTCTGGCTCGCGTACGAAGCGGTGCGGTACAGCCCCCAGCGCGAAGCATTGGGGCCGCGGCCGAAATCGTTTACGACCCGCCACGCGATTGCCGTGTGGATGGCGGGCGGGCTCGTGCTGGTGCTGGGCGTGCTCATGTCGCGCTCGCGCGGCGGCGCGCTCTTTGGGTTGAGCGCCGCTTTTGTGGCCCTGGGCGTGGTTGCGTTGCGCAGCCACGGCTGGTCCCGCGGAATGCGCCTGGCCATTCCCCTGGCAGCGGTGGTGGTGGTCGGGGCCGGCGCACTGCTGGGAGTCGATACGCTGGTTTCGCGGCTGTCGGCCGAGCAACTGGCCAGCTCTGCCAGCTTTCGCAGCGAGCTGGTGCGAAGCAGCCTTCAGGTAGCTTGGACGTTCTGGCCTTGGGGCTCGGGCTGGGGCACCTACGACCTGGCCTACCAGCCGTTCCAGCCGATATCGCTCGCGGTGTACGTGAACCACGCTCATATGGACTACGCGGAGATGCTGCTCGAAGGCGGCGTCTTCTTCCTGTTGCCGGCCGGCCTGTTCCTCTGGCTGGCCGTGCGACGCGCTCTCGACTTGCTGCGCAC
>JBKJTX010000016.1:0-18264 GCA_046590315.1 Ramlibacter sp.
GACTTGAAGGGCGTGAGCTTGCTGTTCGCGTCGGACGCCGGCAAGCACATCACCGGTCAATGGCTGGCCGTGGACGGCGGCGTTAGCGTCGTCACGGGAGGTTGAACGTTCATGCAATTCGGCGTCACCATTCCCTTCGTTGAGTTCCTGGGCTTCAAGCTGGTGGTGTTCGAGGATGGCAGATCCGAGATCGCCTATGAGCCGGCGCCGGAGCATCACAACTCCTTCGGTGTCCTTCACGGCGGCGCCTGCATGACCCTGCTGGACGTCGCGATGGCCGTGGCCACTCGCAGCGTCAACAAAGAAATGGGCGTGGTCACCATCGAGATGAAGACCACTTTCATGCGGCCGGCCAAAGGCCAGCTCACAGGCAAGGGGCATCTGATGCACCGCACCGCCACATTGGCTTTCGCCGAAGCCACCATTTATGACCAAGGCGGCAACGCCTGCGCCCATGCAACGGGCACCTTCAAATACGTGAGGCGCCTGCCGACGGGGCCGAACAGCGCAAACCCCCTCAATGTCATTTCGACCGACTGAAAGTTAACCATGCCGCAGAACAAACAGATCCACCTCGACAACCGTCCGGAGGGTGAAGCATCCGCCTCCAACTTCAAGCTGGTAACCGGCGAGACCCCGCCCCTGCAGGACGATGAAGTGCTGGTGCGCCATCATTTCCTGAGCCTGGACCCGTATATGCGCGGTCGCATGAACGATTCGAAGAGCTATGCGCAACCGCAAGCCCTGGGGCAGGTCATGGGCGGCGGCACTTCCGGCGAGGTGGTGGAGAGCCGCTCGCCGAAGTACCAGGCGGGCGACAAGGTTGTGGGTATGGGCGGCTGGCAGGAATACAGCGTCGTCAAGGTGGACCAACCGGGCGCGCTGCGCAAGGTCGAGACCACGCACGTCCCTTTGTCGCACTACCTCGGCGCCGTCGGCATGCCGGGAGTAACGGCGTGGTATGGCCTCGTGAAGATCATCGCTCCCAAGGAGGGCGAGACTGTCGTGGTGAGTGCCGCGGCGGGCGCCGTGGGCAGCGCGTTCGGTGCGTTGGCGAAGGCGCGCGGCCTGCGCGTCGTGGGAGTTGCCGGGGGTGCCGACAAATGCAGGTACGTGAAGGAGGAACTGGGCTTCGATGCCTGTATCGACTACAAGGAGCACAAGGATGCCGCATCTCTGTCCAAGGCGTTGAAGGAAGCCTGCCCGAACGGGATCGACGGCTATTTCGAGAACGTGGGCGGCATGGTGATGGACGCCGTGCTCTCGCGCATGAACGCCTTCGGACGCATCGCGCTGTGCGGCATGATCGCCGGTTATAACGGCCAGCCGGTTCCATTGACTTACCCTCAATTGCTGCTCACCAACCGGATCAAGCTCGAAGGGTTCATCGTCAGCGAGCACATGGAGGTTTGGCCCGACGCGCTCAATGAACTTGGCACGCTTGTAGCCACGGGCAAGTTGCGTCCGCGCGAGTCGGTCGCGCAGGGTATCGAGTCCGCGCCCGAAGCGTTCCTCGGCTTACTCAAGGGAAAGAACTTCGGCAAACAGCTGGTCAAACTGATCTGACGTCAAGGAGACGACATGCCCGACCTCATCCTGCATCACTACCCCAGATCCCCCTTCTCAGAGAAGATCCGCCTGGTGATGGGCTACAAGAAGCTGGGGTGGAAGTCGGTCGTGATTCCCGCCATCATGCCCAAGCCCGACGTGCTCGCGCTAACGGGTGGCTACCGCAAGACCCCTTTTCTGCAGGTCGGCGCCGACATCTATTGCGACAGCGCGCTGATCTGCGACGTGCTGGAGCACGTGCAGGCCGAACCTGCGCTGTATCCGCCGCACCTCAAGGGCGTGTCGCGGGTGTTCGCCCAGTGGGCCGACACCACGTTGTTCTGGGCGGCAATGGCCTACAACCTGCAACCTAAGGGGGCTGCGCAAGTGTTCGCGCAAGCGCCCCCCGACGCGGCCAAGGCTTTCGGCGAAGACCGCAAGGCGATGAGCGCGAACATGGTTCGGCTGCGTCCTGCCGATGCGACCTCGGCCTATCGCTCTTACCTGCGCCGCATCGCGCACATGGCAGAGGAACATGATTTCTTGTTCGGAGTCGACCCGTGCGTGGCCGACTTCGCCGCCTACCACGTGCTCTGGTACACCCGAGTGCAGACGCCGGTGATGGCCGACATTCTCAATGCGACGCCCGCGGTCGGCGAATGGATGGACCGGATTCAGGCCATCGGCCATGGCGTTATGGACAAGTTCACCGCGGCCGACGCCATCACCGTTGCCGCCGCCGCAGAACCCATGCCGCCCGGTCAAAACTTGCTGATCGACAGCTCGTTCCAGGACGATCACGGCATAGCGCTGGGAACGGAAGTCATCATCACAGCGGAAACCTTCGGCCCCGAACCGACGCAAGGCGCTCTGATCGCCGCCACGCGTACCCACTACACCCTGCGTCGGGAAGATCCGCGGGCGGGTGTGGTGCATGTGCATTTCCCTCGCATCGGCTACGTGCTGCGCAAGGCGGAAGCGGCGTAGCGTGACTGCGGCATGCGGCCTGTGCTTGTTCGATACGGCGATCGGCAAGTGCGGTGTCGCCTGGAACGATGACGCCCTCGTCTCCGTGCAATTGCCGGAGAGCGACGAAGCCGGCACGCGGGCGCGCATGCGACGGCGGTTGCCAGGGCTTAAGGACGTAGAACCGCCACACTGGGTGCGAGAGGTTATTGTTCGCGTCCAGGCGTTGCTTTGCGGTGAGCACGACGGCTTGCTGGATGTCCCACTCGCCATGGAACGCGTGCCAGTCTTCAATCAGCGTGTGTATGAAATTGCTCGAGCCATACCGCCGGGACGCACCATGACCTACGGCGAAGTGGCGCAGCAGATGGGCGAGCCCGGCGCCGCGCGTGCGGTAGGGCAGGCGCTCGGACACAACCCTTTCGCGCCAGTCGTGCCGTGCCACCGCGTGCTGGCCGCACGCAGCGGCGCGGGCGGCTTCTCGGCAGAGGGCGGCGTAGCAACCAAATTGCGCATGCTTCAGATCGAGAAGGCGCAATTGGGCAGCGAACCCAGCCTCTTCGATTGAGGCACTGTCACGGCGGGTCGCCCAGGCCCAGCTTGCGCCTGAAGTCAGCCCATTGCGCTGCACTGGCGGCCTTATAGCGTGCTGCGGACTTCCACATCTGGGAGTTCCTCACCTGACGGATGACGCGGTCTTTCCAGGCCTTCCACTTTGGATACCAGCGCGCGAACCAGGCAAGGCGCATCAGCGTCGGTTGCGTCAGGGTAAAGAGCCGCGCGAGCAGCGCCGTGCCCAAGAATTTCGCTGTCAGGAGAACAATCAGGCCGAACACCGGATGACCCCGACCTATGAGGTAGAGAGCCAGCACTTTGATCGGCAGCAGCGCGAGTGCCGGTGCCGCGAACAGTGCTAAAGCGGCCCACGGCGGCAACGCCTGCACCTGCCGTTCCAGCCACGCAAAGAATGGGAGGCGCCCGAGCTTGGCGAGCAGGGCGGCGAGCGGTTCCCAGCCCCACTCCTCGAAGAGCAGGACGATCGCAACCAGCCCCGTTCCCGTGTAGTGAAGCAGCCGGCGCAGGTAGGGCATGCGCGGCAGTGTAGCCGCCGAGTGCCTAGCGCTAAGTGGCGCCCTGGCAGGCCAGGCTCAATGCTTGCAGCGGCTTGCCCGTTTTTGGCTCGAAGACGATCAGGTTAATTTGGCGGGGATGGTCCGCATCCCCTATGACCGTGCGCAGATTCAGCTTGGAAACACCGCGGTACTCGCCGACGGGGACATATTGGCGGACGACGAAGTCATGCTGCAACAACTCGCCCGCGTTTTCACCGGCCTTGACCTTGCTGCTGTGGCCGTGCTCGGTGACAGTCCAATAGGCGGCCCACGACGCCACGCCCTCGGCCGGCGTGACTGTCGCTTCGAACGCGTCTGCACTATTTTTCTGCAACACGATACGCGCTCGTGCAGGTTCGCCCCCGCTCACGGCACGGGTGTAGTCGCGCCAATCCTGCCCGTTACGCACCAACTGGGGGGTGTAGACGTTGGACTGTCTGTTCAGGGCAGCGATCTGGCGCTGGCGCGTAGTGTGCGCCGCGCTCGCAAAGCGGTCGACCCAACCGATGTAGTCCCAGTAACCCACGTGAAAAGCCTGAACCACAGCGCCTCCCGCGCCGGCGCTGTCCTTAAGAGTGGAGAGCCAGCGATCGGCCGGCGGACAGGAACTGCAGCCCTCCGAGGTGTACAGCTCAATGACTGGGGTAAGAGCAGCCTGCGATTCGGTTTGGCAAATGGGCCCGGCAGCGAACGCGCCGGAAGCGAAGCTCCATAGGACAAGAGAAGGGAAGAAAGATCGCATGGCGGACTCCTTGGGACGTTGCCCTTGAGTCGCGCCACTGTAGCCGGTCTTACATGTTTTCGCGAACGGGCACGTCCACCACCCTGGCATTCGCGTCAACTCGCTCAACCCGCGGGCCAATACGTCCCGTCAATTCGTCCAGCCGCGTGGCCAACATGTGATTCATCTGCTCGAGCTGAAGGCGCATTTCGCGCTGGCTCTGCGTGACCGACTTCTCGAACTCGGTGGCGACGATCACCTCTCGCTGCCGGTTGTCCCGCAGGTGCGTATCCATGTGTTGGCGCAAGTCGGTGAAGCGCGAAGCTTCCGCCTTGTCGGCGAGATCGCGCTGTGTTTCGAGCGCACGGGCAGAGCGGCGATGCTCCAGCACGTGCCGCGACTCTTGCGCAGCGCTGCTGACGAGAAAAACCGCCAGCGTGATGCCAAGCAAGGTCAGCAGCACGACACCGAGGGGTGCCTCCATCATCAGAATGCCAAAACTGAGGGGTGCGGGGTGGTTGAACTCCGACCAGTTAAGGGCGGCGAAGCCGGCGACCAAAAGGATGGCGACGACGATAAAGATGAGGCGGGCACGCATGAGTTGTCTCCTTCAAAGAGTCTCTTCATTTTTTGGAGTGTTGGCCTGCGCGACTGTCAGCCAAGGCCGCGTTTGGGTGTCCGCTGGGTGTGGCAAACTGCCGCGTCCGATCTTCCCCACAGGTATAAATGAAAAAAATCCTCCGGCAGATCGCCACCGAACTCCGGGCCCAGGAAAACCAGATAAAGGCCGCGGCGGACCTGCTTGACGCCGGGGCGACTGTCCCTTTCGTCGCCCGCTACCGCAAGGAAGCAACCGGGGGCCTCGATGACATCCAGTTGCGCGAACTGGAAATTCGCCTGGTCTATTTGCGTGAACTGGAAGAACGCCGGGAGGCTGTCCTGAAGAACATCGACGAGCAAGGCAAGCTCAGCGATGACCTGCGCGACGCGATTGAAGCTGCGCCGACCAAGCAGGAACTCGAAGACCTGTATCTTCCCTACAAGCCGAAGCGCCGCACCAAGGGCCAGATTGCGCGGGAGGCCGGCATCGAGCCGCTTGCCGACAAGCTGTTCGGTGATCCATCGCTCCATCCAGCCGACGAGGCGACTACTTTCGTCAAAGCCGAAAAAGGCGAGGGCGGCGAGGACTTCACCACCGCGCAGGCTGTTCTCGACGGCGTCCGCGACATTCTGTCCGAGCGCTGGGCGGAAGACCCAATGCTGGTGCGGCAATTGCGCGAGTGGTTGTGGAGCGAGGGCCTGTTCCAGTCCAAGCTCATGCCGGGCAAGGACGAGAACCACCCCGACGTGGCCAAGTTCCGCGACTACTTTGACTATGAAGAACCGATCGGCCGAGTCCCTTCGCATCGCGCGTTGGCTGTTTTTCGCGGCCGGCAACTCGACGTCCTTGACGCCAAGCTTGCGCTGCCGGTGGAACCAGAGCCCGGCCTGCCGTCCATCGCCGAAGGCAAGATTGCGCTGCACCTGGAATGGAGCCATCACAAGCGCGCCGCTGATGACCTGATCCGAAAATGCGTGGCCTGGGCCTGGCGCGTGAAGCTTTCGCTATCGACGGAACGCGACCTCTTTGCACGGCTGCGTGAAGAAGCCGAGAAAGTCGCAATCAAGGTGTTCGCGGACAACCTGCGCGATCTGCTGTTGGCTGCGCCCGCAGGGCCACGTGTGGTGATGGGCCTGGACCCGGGCATCCGCACGGGCGTGAAAGTCGCGGTGGTCGACGCCACGGGCAAGCTGGTCGATACGTCCACCGTCTACCCGCACCAGCCTCGCAACGATTGGGAAGGTTCACTGCATCAGCTGGATCTGTTGTGCCGCAAACACGGCGTGAACCTGATCGCCATCGGCAACGGCACGGCGAGCCGCGAAACCGACAAACTGGCGGCCGACCTCATGAAGCGAATCGGTGCGGATTCGCCGGAGATGCAGCGCGTCGTCGTCAGCGAAGCCGGCGCATCCGTGTACTCAGCGAGCGAATTTGCCTCGCAGGAAATGCCTGAGGTCGACGTGAGTTTGCGCGGCGCAGCGAGCATTGCACGGCGCCTCCAGGACCCGTTGGCCGAGCTGGTGAAGATCGATCCGAAGTCGATAGGCGTGGGCCAGTACCAGCATGACGTGAACCAGAGCGAGCTCGCGCGCACGCTGGAGGCGGTCGTGGAAGATTGCGTGAACTCCGTCGGCGTTGACTTGAATACAGCGAGCGTGCCGCTGTTGGCGCGTGTATCCGGCCTCTCGGCAAGCGTAGCCAAAGCGGTCGTGCGTTGGCGCGAAGCGCATGGCGCCTTCAAGAACCGTCAGCAGTTGATGGAAGTGAGCGGCCTGGGCGCCAAAACCTTCGAGCAAAGCGCCGGTTTCCTGCGCATTCGCGGCGGCGGGAATCCGCTGGACATGACCGGCGTGCATCCCGAAACCTATTTGGTCGTCGAGAAGATGCTGGCGGCAAGCGGAAAGTCAGTGACCGAGATGATGGGCCGTATCGAGGTGTTGAAGACTCTGAAGCCCGAGCTCTTCGCCAATGAGAAGTTCGGCGTGGTCACGGTCAAAGACATCTTGGGTGAGCTGGAAAAGCCGGGCCGCGATCCGCGACCCGATTTCAAGGTGGCGCGCTTCAATGACGGTGTAGAAGACATTGGCGACGTGCGCGAAGGGATGTTGCTTGAGGGCACCGTGAGCAATGTGGCCGCGTTCGGAGCATTCGTGGACCTCGGCGTGCACCAGGACGGGTTGGTGCACGTCAGCCAGCTCTCGCACAAGTTCGTGACCGATGCGCGCGAGGTTGTGAAGACCGGCGACATCGTCAAAGTGAAGGTGCTGGAAGTCGATGCAGTACGCAAGCGCATCTCGTTGTCGATGAAGCTGGGGGATGCGCAGCCGCGGCGCGACGGGCCCCGCGACAATCGCTTCGAAGGCGCGGGCCGCGGCCAGCGAGCGCCGCAAAGCCAGCCTGTCGGCACGGCCATGGCGGGTGCCTTCGCCAAATTTCAGGGTTTGAGAAAATAGCTGGATGCAGGCACTGCGCATCTACGCTGGACCGAAGGCACGGGAACATCTCGTTCGCAACGGATTGCGCGCGTCGGATGTCGGGGTGGTGCCGGGCGCGGCGGGCGGCCCCAAGGGCCTCGTGCTCGGCCCCTTGGACCGGTTCATCTTCGGCGACTGGCTCGCGGGCTCGTCGCACCCGGTGCACCTGGTCGGCGCGTCCATTGGCGCGTGGCGCATGGCGACGGCATGCCTGGCGAACTCCGAAGCGGCTTTCCGTCGCCTTGAAGCCGATTACATCGCGCAGCACTACGAGCTGGAGCCTGGACGCAAGACGCCGACAGCGGCGCACGTGAGCGAGCGATTCGGTGACAGCCTGCGCTCCTTTTACGGCGGGCGCGTTTGCGAGGTGCTTGAGCATCCGCGTTATCGGCTGCACATCGTCACCTCGCGCGGGCGCCATGTGCTGGGGCGCGAGCACAAGCTGGGCACGCCGCTGGGCTACATGGGTGCATTCCTCACGAACGCGATTCATCGCAAAGCCATGGGGGCCTGGCTGGAACGCGTGGTGTTTTCGAGCACAGGAGGCGGCGCGGCGTCAGTCCTGCCGTTCGGCACCGCCGACTATCGCACTCGCCAGGTCTCGCTGTCGGAAGCGAACTTCAACGATGCCTTGCAGGCGAGCTGCTCAATTCCCTTCGTGCTCAAGGCTATTCACAACATCGCGGGCGCTCCGCCCGGCGCGTATTGGGACGGCGGCATCACGGACTATCACTTGCACCTCAACTACAACCACGCCGGCGCCGAGAAGCTGGTGCTCTATCCGCACTTCCAGAAAGCCGTCGTGCCAGGGTGGCTCGACAAAGGCTTGAAGTGGCGGCATGGCGCGACCCCGTTCCTCTACAACACCGTCGTGTTGGCGCCCGATCCGCAGTGGGTGAGGTCGCTTCCGGGCGGCAAGCTGCCAGATCGAACCGATTTCGTCCGGCACGGCACGAACCTGCAGGCCCGTATCAAGGCCTGGACATCGGCGGCGAGCGCCAGCGCGCAGCTCGCCGATGAATTCCAGGCTTGGCTGGTGCAGCCGGACCCGAAGCGGATCGAAGCGCTTTGACGGCACGCGCAGGATCTCACAGCGAAGCCGTCAGCATCTCTTCGTAGTCGTTCGCGGAGGCACCGCGCGGATTGGTCTTGTGGCAATGATCGGCCAGAGCGCCCTTGATGATGTTGTCGAACCAGTCGCGTTGCACCCCCATCGCTGCCAGGCCGCCAGGCAAGCCGAGGCGGGCGTTCATGTCCTTGATCGCTTCCGGAATGTCACCGGCCGAAGGAAGGCCCATGGCATAGGCCATGCGCTCCAGCCGCCGATCCTTTTGAACCGAGTCGGCTTCGGCGTTGAAGCGCACCACAGCCGGGAGGAACATGGCGTTGAGCGTGCCATGGTGCAGCCGCGGATCGACGCCGCCCAGACTGTGGCTGAGCGAATGCACGCAGCCCAGGCCCTTCTGAAAGGCCATGGCCCCTTGCATCGAGGCGCTCATGAGGTTGAAGCGGGCGTCGCGGTCGCTGCCGTCTCGTGTGGCGCGTTCGATGTTGGCCCACCCGCGCTCCAGGCCGTCAATCGCGATGCCGTCCGCCGGGGGGTTCACGGCCGCCGACATGAAGGTTTCCATGCAGTGCGCGATCGCATCCATTCCGGTGGCTGCAGTGAGTTTGGGCGGCAAACCGAAAGTGAGTTCGGGGTCGCAGATGGCGGCCTTGGGCACCAGATGCCACGAATGGAAGCCCAGCTTGCGATGGTCGTCCACGATGATGATCGCGCCGCGTGCGACCTCGCTGCCGGTGCCGCTGGTGGTTGGTACTGCGATCAGGGGCACTGCTTTTTCGGTGATGCGCGGCGAGCCGCCTTCTATGGTCGCGTAATGCGTGAGCGGACCCTCGTGCGTGGCGGCGATGGCGACACCCTTGGCGCAGTCGATGGCCGATCCGCCACCCACGGCGATGAGGCCGTCGCAGCGGTTCGCCTTGTAAACCTCCACGGCCGCGCGAACGGCCGCCTCGGTTGGATTTGAAGGCGTCTGATCGAATATGGCCACGGGCAAGCCGGGCAGGGCGTCCAGGGCCTTTTGCAGAACGCCCGCCGCTTTGACGCCGGGGTCGGTGACGACGAGCGGGCGGGTGATGCCGACGCGTTCACATTCCTGCTTGAGCAGTTTCACGGCGCCGAAGTCGAACTGGATTTGGGTTACGTAGTAGATGAAGGCCATGGTGGAATCCGAGGGTACGATCGAAGCTCCACTTTAGCGCGAACGCCGTGACCTTTCTTGCCGAATTTCCCGAGCTTACGCCCGCTATGCGTTCCGTGCTGGAGCGCATGGCCCGGGCCGGGTATGCACCCCTGTACACGCAGACCGCCGCAGAGGCCAAGGCCGCGTATGAGGCCAAGGCCGCGTATGAGGCGGGCGCCGGCGTGCTCGAGGCGCCCAAAGCCGAACTGGCGCGGGTGGAGGACTTCCGGGTGCCCGCGCGGGACGGCTACTCGCTCCCCGCGCGGCTCTATGCGCCCAGCGCGGGCAAGTTGCCCGTCCTGCTGTATTTCCACGGCGGAGGGTTCACCATAGGCAGCATCGCTTCCCACGACATCCTGTGCCGCGAGCTCAGCCGCTTGAGCGGCTGTGCGGTCGTCTCGCTCGACTACCGGCTCGCGCCGGAGCACCGCTTCCCTGTCGCTGTCAATGACGCCTGGGATGCCACGCGCTGGATGGCGGATCACGCAAATGAGCTCGGCCTGGACGGCGGGCGGTTGGCCGTCGGCGGCGACAGCGCCGGCGGCACCTTGGCCGCGGTGTGCGCCATCATGGCTCGAGACGAGCGGTTGCCGCTAGCGCTACAGCTCCTCTTTTACCCGGGCTGCGCCGCAGTGCCGGACTCGGCCTCGCATCAGCGCTTCGCCCATGGTCTGGTGCTGGAGCGGGCGCATATCGCATGGTTCTTCGATCAGTACATTGCGCAGCAAGATCGGGGCGATTGGCGATTCGCGCCATTGAATGCACCTGACCTCGATGGCCTGGCACCCGCGTGGTTTGGCCTGGCCGAATGCGATCCCCTCGTGGACGAGGGACTGGCGTACGCGGATAAACTGCGCGCCGCGGGCGTGGCGGTGGACTTGGAGATCTACCGCGGGGTCACGCACGAGTTCATCAAAATGGGGAGGATCGTGCCCGAGGCACGAGCGGCCCACAGTGATGCCGCGGGCGCCCTGGCCCAGGCGCTCACCCCCTAGATTTCACCCATGAATCGACAAGACTTCCGTTTTTTCCACCGACTGCGGGTGCGCTGGGCTGAAGTGGACATGCAAAAAATCGTGTTCAACGCCCACTACCTGATGTACGTGGACACCGCCGTGGCGGACTATTGGCGCGCACTCGCGCTGCCCTACGAAGAAGCCATGGCGCTGCTCGGCGGAGACCTGTACGTGAAGAAGGCCACGGTGGAGTTCAATGCGTCGGCGCGCATGGACGACCGGCTCGTCATCGGACTTAAATGCGCGCGCGTCGGAAATTCTTCGATGCTTTTTTCCGCGGGCATCTTCCGCGGCGACGAACTGCTGATCACTTCAGAACTGGTCTACGTTTTTGCGGACCCCGCCACGCAGACCTCGCGCCCGGTGCCTACGCTCCTGCGCGAGGTGCTGACGGGCTTCGAAGCGGGTGAGTACATGGTGGAGGTGCGCACCGGCCCCTGGTCTCAATTGGGCGAGGCGGCGGGACGCATCCGCACCGCGGTGTTTGTCGAGGAACAGAAGGTGCCGCTCGAGATGGAATGGGACGAAGCGGATTCGACGGCCGTCCATGCGTTGGCCTTCAATCGTCTCGGGCAGGCGGTGGCGACCGGCCGGCTGCTGCAGCACGCCCCGGGTGTCGCGAAGATCGGCCGCATGGCGGTGAACAAGGTGTTGCGCGGCTCGGGCGTCGGCCGGCAAATTCTGGAGGCGCTGCTCACGGTGGCACGCCAGCGCGGCGACCGCGAGGCGGTGCTGCACGCGCAACGCAGCGCCGAAGATTTTTATCTCGGTTTGGGCTTTACGGCCCAAGGTGAGGAATTTGAGGAAGCGGGCATCGCTCATATCGAGATGGCGCGCGCGCTGTCACCGGCGTAAATATGGGCCGCAAGAAGCGCACTTCGCCGCGAGCGGAAGTCCCGAATGCGCAGGCCACCCAGGCGCAGGCCCCGACGGCGCCAAGCACTGCCGCAGTGCTTCCTGTTGAAGCGGGCGGGGGCCTGGTTGTTGCATTGCTTGCAGCGATGATGTTCCTGGCGCCGGCACTGGGCGTGCCGCACGAGGAAATGTTGCAGGACACGCTGAAGTCCATCGTCGTATCGTTCATGGCTTTGGGCGCGGCGCTGGTGTTCTTCTGGGCGCAACGCGGCCGGCGCGACGCGCTGCGCTGGCATGCCGCGATGTGGCTGCCGCTGCTGCTCATGGCCTATGCGCTTGTCAGCATGACCTGGTCGCACACTTACCTGGCCGGCGTGGAGGCGATCCGCTGGTTTATCTTCGCCGTGCTGGTGTGGCTCGGGCTCAACTCGCTGTCGCGCGAACGGCTGCCGGCTCTGGCCTGGGGTATCCACCTGGGTGCGCTGGTGGCTTCGCTCTGGGCCGTGCTGCAATTCCTGGTCAATCTCAAGTTGTTTCCGCAAGGGCCGCATCCGGCGTCGACCTTCGTCAACCGCAACTTCTTCGCCGAATTCGCGGTCTGCACTCTGCCTTTCGCCGCGCTGCTGCTGGCGCGGGCGCGCCAGAGTTCGCAGGTGGCGCTGCTCGCCGCCACTTCGGGCTTGATCGTCGTCGCGATTTTGATGACCGGCACCCGCGCCGCGCTGATCGCGCTCTGGCTGCAACTGCTGGTGCTGTTTCCGTACATTGGATGGTTGTACCGGCGCCAGTTCGCGTTCAATGCCTGGCCCCGTGCCTGTGTCGCGCTCGCCGGGGGCGTGTTCCTTGCCATGGTGCTCGGGCTGGGCGCTGTGCCTACGGGCGATCCGCAAATCGTGCAGGAGGGCCGCGGCGTCACGGCGCTGGAGCGCGGCTTCAAGCGCACCGGCTCGATTGGACCCAACGACCCTTCGCTGGGCATTCGCATGATCATGTGGACGGCGACTGCACACCTGATTCGTGAGCGGCCGCTGTCCGGCGTTGGCGCTGGGGCCTGGGAAAACGACATCACCCTCTATCAAGCCGAAGGCTCGCAGCTGGAAACCGACTACTACGTGCACAACGAGTTCCTGCAACTGCTGGCCGAGTACGGGATCGTGGGTTGGATCTTCCTTCTGGCGCTGGCCGCCTGGCTGCTCGACGCGCTCCGCCGCACCCTCGCACGGGCGCACCCCGATGCCCTGGCAGAAGGGCCGTGGCGCGCCATCCTTTTGTCCAGCCTGCTGTCGCTCTTCATCGTGAGCAACGTCGGCTTTGCCTGGCGCATGGCCAGCACGGGCGCGTTGTTCGCGCTGTGCCTGGGGGCGCTGGCCGCTTCCGACGCTCGCATGGGCGCGGTTGGCCGCTGGGCGGCCGCGGGCGTGGCGTGGCGGCCGGCGCTGTCGAAAGCCGGCGCCCTCGCGACCGGCGCCGCCCTTGCGCTTGCCCTGTATATCACCCTGCTTGCCACGGAGAGCGAGCAAAAAATCGTGCGCGCGACCAAGCTCGCACTGACCATTTCGGCTTCCAACAATCCCAACCACCAGCGCTGGAACAGGACCAAAGAGGAGATGCTGAAGCTGATCCGCGAAGGCACGGCGATCAACCCGCACTACCGCAAGATCACGCCGATGGTCGCCGACGAGCTGGCGCGCTGGGGCGACTGGAAGAACGCGGTCTGGATCTGGGAAAGCGTGCTCTCCTCTCGGCCGCACGTGGTGGCGATTTTGTCTAACGTCGCGCGCGGCTACGTGGCGACGGAGAACCCCGCCAAGGCGATGGAATATCTCGAGCGGGCGAAGAAGATCCAGCCCAGCGCGCCCTCGGTGCGGTCACTCGAAGTGATCCTGCTGTCCCGAACGGGCGAAGACGCGCGCGCGCTGCAGCTGGGCCGGCAGGCGATTGCCGACAACATCTACGACCACGACCTGGCCAATGCGACTTTCCTGCTGGCATGGCGCGCCCATGACTGGCCGCTCGCCGCCAAGGCGATGGAGTTGCGGACGACGGGATGGCCCCAGTCCCGCGTCCAGGGGTTCATGCAACTGGGCACGATGTACGCGAACGACGCGAAGGATTCTGACAAGGCCGTCGACGCGTTTAGCCAGGCACTGGCGGTGGCTAGTGATTCCGAGCGTGCGGCACTGGTGGCGCAGATTCCTGCTGCGATCCGGGATCGCGCGGTCGCCGCCGCCGGGTCGCCATCCACCGTTCCGACTCAGACGTCGGCAAGCAAAGGGTAGGGTGGCGCTTCGATCGACATGGCCGCGCCTTGCGCGGTGCCGCAGGTGAGCGAGCCGCCTTGCGCCGCCGCGATCTGCATGGAAACGATCGCGTCCCAGCCGCCCGTCGGTGCGGGCGCAGCTTGCGCAACAACGCCGCAAGGCTGTTCGGCGTCGGATTCGTGAAAGACCTCGTCACCCGCGTTCATCTGCGCCGCCGAATGCGCAATGTAGGCCCGGCGCTTGAGAGTTCCGCGGAACTGGCTGCGTGCCACGACTTCCTGGCCTGGGTAGCAGCCCTTCTTGAAATTGACGCCACCGACGGACTCGTAATTCAGCATTTGGGGCACCAGCGCCTCGACCAGCGGTGCTGTGATGGTCGCAATGCCGCTTCGCACTTCGCTCCACAGCCACAGGTCGAGCGGCATCGCCGGGCCGTCGGGCGCGTCCTCCTGCACCGGCGCAACCCAAAGGCTGCGGGCTTGTCCGTCGCACGGGTAAAGGGAAATGACCGATGCATTGCCGACCTGGGCGCGCGTCCACGGCGCGCCCAAAGCCGGGCTCCCTGCGGCCTCGCCGGCGGCACCGTACAGGTCGAATTCCGCCGACGCGTCGCGCAGCTTGGCCTTGGCACGCAGCACGAACATTGAAAGCCGCTTCAACGTCGCTGGCAGAATGTCGCGGCTCACGACGAGGAGGATTTCCGTATCGCTGAGCTTGAAGCCGATGAAGCTCGCCTGCATCCTTCCCTTGGCAGTGCAGTAGGCCGCCAGCCGCGCCTCTGTCAGAGCAAGCAGCGCGAAGTCCTGCGTCAGCTGGCCCTGCAGGAACTGGGCGGCATCGTCGCCTTGAACGGCGATGACGCCCAGGTGCGGCAGCGGCGTTACACCATTGAGGACGTAGGTCATGTGTCAATTATCATCGTCCCCTCAATCCACTCCATGAGATAGGGGCAGAGCCGGTGCGTCGTTTCCTGTTATCGGTCTTTTTCCTGCTCGCGCTGAGTGTGCTTGCCGTGGGCGGTTTGGCATTGTGGTGGGTCCAGCAGCCGCTTCGGCTTGCCGCGCCGACGGTGGACCTGTCCATCGAGCTGGGCACGTTGCCGCGCGGCGTGGCCCAGGCCGTGCACGACGCCGGTGTCGATGTGCGGCCTGAATTGCTCTATCTGTGGTTCCGCGCCTCCGGTCAAGGCCGCGCGATCAAGGCTGGCAGCTATGAGCTGGAGACTGGCATCACACCGCATCGGCTGCTGGCGAAACTTGCGCGCGGCGAAGAGACCCTCCGCGCCGTGACGCTGGTGGAAGGCTGGACCTTCCGCCAGTTCCGCGCCGCGCTCGCGAAAGAGGATGCACTCAAGCCCGACACGAAGGAGCTGCCCGACGAAGCCGTCATGAAATTGCTGGGGCGCCCGGGCGTGCATCCAGAGGGCCGCTTTTTCCCGGACACCTACAACTACGCCAAGGGATCGACCGACGTCGCCGTCTACCGTCGGGCGATGCGCGCCATGGACAAGCGTCTGGCCCAGGCATGGGAGAAGCGTGCACCCGAGGCCGCGGCGAAGTCCCCGGACGAAGCGCTCATTCTGGCCAGCATCGTCGAGAAGGAAACCGGCAAGGCCGCCGACCGGACGATGGTCTCCAGCGTCTTTAACAATCGTCTGCGGGTCGGCATGCCGTTGCAAACCGATCCCACCGTCATTTACGGCATGGGCACGACGTTCGACGGCAACCTGCGCAAGCGTGATCTGCAGGCCGACACGCCCTGGAACACCTATACGCGCGCTGGCCTGCCGCCGACACCGATCGCCATGCCCGGCAAAGCGTCGTTGCTTGCCGCTGTGCAACCGGCGCCAAGCAAGGCGATCTATTTCGTGGCACGCGGCGACGGCAGCAGCCAATTCAGTACCAGCCTCGATGAGCACAATCGCGCCGTGAATAAGTACCAACGCGGGCAATGAGCGCATGACCTGCGGCGTTTTCATCAGTTTCGAAGGCATTGACGGCGCTGGCAAGTCCAGCCATGTGCAAACCCTGGCCCAAGCGTTCCGCGCCGAAGGCAGGGCCGTCACGGTGACACGCGAACCGGGAGGCACACCCCTGGCGGAGAAGCTGCGGGCGCTCGCGCTCAACGATCCGATGGACGCGCTGACAGAGGCACTACTGATGTTCGCGGCGCGGCGCGATCACTTGCAGCAGGTGATCGAGCCGGCGCTGGCGCGCGGCGACGTGGTGCTGTGCGACCGCTTCACCGATGCGACCTTCGCCTACCAAGGGGAGGGCCGGGGATTCGACTGGGACGTGCTGGCCCAACTGGAGCGCTGGGTCCAGGCCACGCCGCAGGGCTTTTTGCGCGAGCCCGATCTCACCTTGCTCTTCGATTTGGCGCCGGGCATCGCGGCGCAGCGCCTTGCCGGTGCCCGCGTGCCCGACAAGTTCGAATCGCAGCCGGTCGAATTTTTTGCCCGTGTGGCTGCGGGCTATGCCCGGCGCGTAGCTGCGAACCCGGGCCGCTTCGCGCGCATCGACGCGAAACCTTCGCGCGACGCCGTCTGGGCCGAGGTGCTGGCCGCCGTGCGCGGCAAGCAATGGCTTTCATGACGCCGACCGCACCATGGATTGCTGCCCAGGCGCGCCAACTTTTGATGCAGCGCGGCCATGCGTGGCTCTTGCACGGGCCTTCCGGACTCGGCCAATACAGTCTGGCGTTCGAACTCGCGCGGGCCTGGCTTTGCGACCAGCCTGGGGCGGGCGGCGCGTGCGGTGAATGTGCGAGCTGCCACGCGATCGAGGTGCGCGCGCACACAGACCTATGCGTGCTCATGCCAGAGACGCTCATGCTGGAGCTGGGCTGGCCGCTCGGAGAAAAAGCGCAAGCCGATATCGACAAGAAGGAGCGCAAGCCGAGCAAGGAAATCCGCGTCGATGGCATGCGCGAAGCGATCGAATTCGCCCAGCGGACCAGCGGGCGAGGGCGGGGCAAGGTGGTCCTGGTGTACCCCGCCGAACGCATGAACCACGTGACCGCCAACGCGCTGCTCAAGACGCTGGAAGAGCCGGCGGGCGACCTGCGCTTCGTGCTGGCGAGCGAAGCGGCACACGAGTTGCTGCCCACGATCCGCAGCCGGTGCCTCGGCCATTCGATGCAGTGGCCAACTGAAGGCGATGCACTGGCCTGGCTCGAGCTGAACGGGGTGAAGACCGATGATGGACCGGCCCTGCTGCGCGCGGCTGGAGGCCGCCCGGAGGACGCGCTCTCCTTTGCGCGGGCCGGCGGTGACGCCAAGCGCTGGGCAGCGTTGCCCAAGGCCTTGGCGCGTGGCGACAGTTCAGCGCTCTCGGACTGGACGCCGCCACAGGCTGTCGGCGCTTTGCTGAAGCTTTGCCACGATTTGCTCGTAATGAAGGCTGGCGCGGCGCCGCGCTTTTTTGCGGCGGCTGACTTGCCGGCGCCTGCCTCTTTCCAGGCCTTAAGTGCTTGGCTACGCGAACTGCAGCGCACCGCGCGCACGGTCGAGCACCCTTTCAACGCCGGACTGATGCTTGAAACGCTTGTGAGCCAGGCCCGGTCGGCCCTAAACTCCAAGGCTTGAGTAGCCCGTCTTCATGAGCACTGCCGCCGCCCCCACCACTCCCCGCCCCAGCGTTATCCAGCTCGCGATCAAGGAGAAGGCCGCGCTTTATGCGGCGTACATCCCCTTGTTCGCCGATGGGGGCGTCTTCATCCCGACCACGCGCGACTACAAGCTGGGCGACGACGTTTACGTGCTGCTGTCCCTGCCGGACGACCCGCAACGCTATCCGGTGGCGGGCAGGGTAGCGTGGGTGACGCCGGCGCGTGCCGCCGCCAACCGCACCCAGGGCGTGGGAGTGCGTTTTCCGGCAGATGAGAAGTCCCGCCTGCTCAAGCTCAAAATCGAGGAGATCCTGGGCGGGCATCTTGCCTCCGAGCGCCCCACCCAGACCATTTGACGCGCTACCTGTCTTTGTCGCGGTGGCCGTCGCAGTTGGCGCGAGCGACTCCCCTCCCAGCCCCATGTTTGTCGATTCCCACTGCCACCTGACCTTTCCCGAACTCGCCTCGCGCCTGACGGAGATACGCGAGGCCATGGTCCAAGCACAGGTCGACCGGGCGTTATGCATCTGCACCACGCTCGAGGAATTCGAGGCAGTGCACGCGTTGGCACTGCGATACGACAACTTCTGGTGCAGCGTGGGCGTGCACCCGGACAACGAAGGTGTGACGGAACCCCGCATTGGCGATCTCGTAGATCGGTCGGCCCTGCCGCGCGTGGTGGCGATCGGCGAGACCGGTTTGGACTACTACCAGATGGACGAGCGCAAGGGAGGCCGTCAGATCGCCGATATGGAATGGCCGCGCGGATGTGGGTTCGGAAACGTTCGCGCTGCCATTCCATATCGGCGATCTGACGGCCTCCCTTGCGCTCGTCCATCTGGTAGTAGTCCA
>JBKJTX010000022.1:0-23565 GCA_046590315.1 Ramlibacter sp.
ATGGCAACACAGTCCCCCTTTCCTTTGCTGGACGACCTTTTCACCAAGGTCGCCAGCGGCTTGCAGCCGCCTGCGTGGATGGTCGAGGAAACGCAGCGCCGCCTGGTTCTCTTGATCAACCATGTGCTGATGCAGAAGCCGCAAGCCCAGGCACGTCTCGCGCGCCAGGCGGGGAGGGTGGTGGAAGCGCGCTGGCGCACGTTCGTGATGCGCCTCGCTGCGACGCCCGCAGGCCTGCTGGATCTCGCGCCCGCTGCCGCGCCACCCGACCTCACGCTGACTCTCGCGCAAGAATCGCCGTGGGAGTTGGCGCAGGCCGCGTTGCGCGGGGACAAGCCGCCGGTGCGGATCGCAGGAGACGTGCAGTTCGCCGCCGAGATCAACTGGCTGGTCGAGCACGTGCGCTGGGACCTCGAGGAAGACTTGTCGCGTATCGTCGGCGACGCGCCCGCCCATGCCATCGGCCAGGCCGCGCGCAGCGTGCTGCAGGCGCTGCGGCAGTTCGCGGTCCGTGAGCCGGGCAGCACCCCGCCTCCCGCCGGACCCGGTCCCGCATGACGCGCTACCTGCGCGGCCTCTTTATCGTCTGGGTGGCCTTGCGCTACGGCCTGGACGAGCTGTTCCTGAACAGTTTTCGCCGACCCTTTCTCAGCGCGTTGGCGCGCGTGCTGACCGTCGGCCGCGACTTGCGCGCGCCACGCGGCCAGCGCCTGCGCCAGGCACTGGAGCACCTGGGCCCGATTTTCGTCAAGTTCGGACAGGTCATCTCGACGCGGCGCGACCTCTTGCCCGCGGACGTCGCCGACGAACTCGCGCTGCTGCAGGACCGGGTGCCGCCATTCGATTCGGCGATCGCCATCGCCACCATCGAGCGGGCCTTTCGCCGTCCGGTGGACACGGTCTTCGCCAGTTTCGAGCGAGTGCCGGTTGCCAGCGCCTCGATCGCGCAAGTGCACTTCGCGACACTCAAGGACCGGCACGGCCAAGTGCGCGATGTCGCCGTGAAGGTGCTGCGCCCCGGCATGTTGCCGGTCATCGAGAAGGACCTGAGCCTGATGCGCATGATGGCTGGCTGGATCGAGCGCGTTTCGGAAGATGGGCGCAGGCTGAAGCCGCGCTTGGTCGTCGCCGAGTTCGACAAATACCTGCACGACGAGCTTGACCTGGTGCGCGAGGCCGCGAATGCAGCGCAACTGCGTCGCAACATGCAGGGGCTGAACCTGGTGATGATCCCCGAGATGCTGTGGGACTACTGCCACCCCGAAGTGATCGTGATGGAGCGCATGAATGGCGTTCCCATCAGCCAGATGGAGCGGCTCGGGCAAGCCGGCGTGGACGTGCGCCAGCTCGCGCGCGACGGCGTCACCATCTTTTTCACGCAGGTATTTCGCGATGGTTTCTTTCACGCCGACATGCATCCCGGCAACATCCAGGTCAGTCTGGACCCGGCGACGTTTGGGCGCTACATCTCGTTGGACTTCGGCATCGTCGGTACGCTGACCGAATTCGACAAGGAGTATCTGGCGCAAAACTTCACGGCCTTCTTTCGCCGCGATTACAAGCGCGTGGCCGAATTGCACATCGAATCGGGGTGGGTGCCGCCCGCCACCCGCGTGGATGAACTCGAAGCCGCGGTGCGCACGGTATGCGAGCCCTACTTCGACCGGCCGCTCAAGGAAATCTCATTGGGCATGGTGCTGATGCGCCTGTTCCAGACCTCGCGACGCTTTCACGTGGAAATCCAGCCGCAGCTGGTGCTGCTGCAAAAGACGTTGCTGAACATCGAAGGCCTGGGCCGGCAGCTCGACCCCGAGCTGGACTTGTGGGCCACGGCCAGGCCTTTCCTGGAGAAGTGGATGCTCGAGCAGGTCGGCCCGCAGAAGCTGCTCGATGAAATGCGCGACCAGGCGCCGCGCTATGCCAAGCTGTTGCCGGAGCTGCCGCGCCTGCTGCACCAGTACCTGATGCACCGGCCGGGTGAGAATCGCCGCGAACTGCTCCAGCTGCTGGCGGAGCAGAGGCGAACGAACCGGCTGCTGCAGGGGCTGATCTACGGTGGCCTGGGTTTTGCCTTGGGCCTCATCTTCATGCAGCTTGTCGTGCGGGTGCGGCTGTTCTAGTCTTCCCCGGCCTCACCACGTGTCCATGGCCTCGATGACCGATCTCGGCCAGCCCAGATCCTGAACCCCACCCGGCCGAACCTTGCCGCTCCACGGATTTCCCTCCCGGCTCGCCCAGTGCAGGAAGATGTGTTCGCCGATTCGGTGCCGTTGCGCGTCCAGGCCTGACTCCACCAGGTACAGGTTGCGCGGATCCAGGCTCAGCTCGGGATGCACGGCCAGAGAGTTCCAGTGGTGGTTGTTATGCGTTCCGGCCCCAGCGATGCCCAGATTCTCAAAGAACACCGAGTTGATCTCGTGAAACACCGCACGCGCGTTCGCCGCCGTCAGCGGCTGCGCCAGCGACAGCGCGTACTTGCTCTCCGGGTTCGCTGCAACTGTGCGCAGTGCGCGATTCCAATGCGCCAGTTGCCCGGCGTCCTGGGCGATCGACTTAAACACGAAGTTGTCCGCGCCCGAACGGGTGATCGCGGTGCGCAGCCACTCAGGAGCAAGCTTCGTCGACACAGGCGCGAAACTCACCCCCGGCGACGTTGCGACGGTGGTGGGCCCGCCCGTGAAGCCACCGCCGCCGTTCGACATGGTTGCGACCAGGCCCGACCTTGGCTCGTAACCGCCGATCTGCAATGCGTCACGCGTGCTGCGCGCTGCGGCCGATTCGTAACTTGAAATTCCGCCTGCGCCGGCTGCCGCGAAATAGTCGAGACCTGCCATAGCCGGCACGCCTCCGGCGATCTGTCGGCCGGCGGCCAGGGCCAATTGCGGCACGCCGGCCGCGAGCCCCGCGGGCGGCGCCATCGGCGCAGCCAACTGTGGAACCACCGGAGCGGCAGCGCGCGCCGCGATCGCCTGCGGCGGTGGACGCTTGAACAGCGTGACGCCATCACCGAGCTGGATACCGTGGCTCATTTCCCACTCCAGCCCGTTGGCTTCCAGCCTGGCAGCGTTCTGCTCCCAACGCGCGGCGCGCTCCGCCGTCAGGTAGGAGCTGATTCTGGACGGAGAAGGAGCGAGTCCGAGGGAGCGGACCGAGGGCATGAAGAACGAGGATCCGATAGCTGCCAGGTTACCGACTCCGGATGCGAAAACGTCGTCGTAGCCGGCCCATCGGGCGACCGCTTCCGCTCCCGTTCCCACGACCATCGGCCCGAAGATCAGCAGCGGATCGAAGCCGGCCAGCGGCGCCGTGAGCATGGTGACGCTGATGAGATCGACCGCCCCTTTCGCCCGGTCGATGTCCCGCCAGTTGGTCAAGATCCTTTTTGACTTCGTATCTTGGTAGTTGAGGTATTCCCTTTCGACGCCGACGGTTGTGTGTTTCTGGAACTTGTATACCCGGCTGTACTCCTGAAAGTTCATCACATCGGACAGGCCCAGGCGCCCGGACATTTCGGCCGGCGTCGCCAGGTCGTGAATGATGATGACCTCGTTGCCGATCAGCATCGGCTCGTTCGGAGCGTGGCCCTCCACGAAGATCAATTCGTTTCCAATGAACATCGGCAGCTTGCCCGGCAGACCCGCGGCCATGCTGCGGTACATCCCCACAATCTGGTCGAGTTCCGCATTCTTGGTGGTAAAGGCGCCGGTGGAGTCGTAGATTCCGCTTCTGTTCTCGAGCGGCAGTCCCATCAGGCTCGTGCCTTCGGAGACGCGGACGTAAGTGCTGTCTGAATAGAAACCCTTGAGGATTTGGTCATCCAGTTCGGCCGCTTCGCGCGCCACCGACTCGAACGAAGGTCCCGGTCCGGCTGTCGGCTGCGCCGCGGCCCGCGCCGCATTGGCCTTCCGCCGGGCAGCTTTCTCAGCCATGCGCGCGCGCGTCAGCGCGGCCTCCTGCTCGCGCCGGATGCGTTGCGCATTCATCTGACGGCGGGTGGAGGTGATGATGGCCCGGTCGTCGATACTCTCGCCGAAGTGCTCGATGCGATCCTTTATCGCCGCCATCTTCAGATCCCAGTGCAGGCGTTGATTGCTCTGGTCGGCGGTGCGTTCATTGCGCGCGGTCAGCGCCTCGCGATCGAGTTCCTGGATCAGCGCCCCGTCTATCTCGTCGAACATGTCGAGCAGCTGCCCAGGCAGCGGCCCTTTGGGATCGTCGACCGAGCGCGGGCCCGCCGCCTGGGCCGCAGCGGTCGGCCGATCGAGCCGCTGATGAATCCAGGTGAAAGCCATGGTCGCCAGACCGTTCGCCACGCCGCCGTAGGCGTACTCGAACGCGCCGACCACGGGGCTGCGCCCGCTGCCCGGAATGGCCCAGCCCGAGCTCGGGTTGTAGGCGCTGTTGATCAATCCCGCCAGGCTGAAATTGAATGAATCGGATCTCGGCCCGCCGAGCGTGGGGCCCAGCGCGTCGAAGCCGACGTTGAACAGCGAGCCGCCGATGCCGGTCCAGTTCAGGCCCGGGCCGCTGGTCCAGCCACTGAAGCCGTCCTTGCCCTGTTCCCACACTTCCCGGCTGATCGCGGCGACCGGGCCGGCGACAGAAAACGCGTAACCTTCAAAGGCGGCCAAGCCGACGCCGCCCCAGTCAATGGCATCCTGACCGGGCTCGCGCATGCCCAGTTCCCAGGTCGTCGCCTGCCCACCGAGATTGCTCAGGCCCGCGGCGATTCCGTAGCTCACCGGTGCTGGCACACCCACATACGTCAAGAGGGCAGTCACGCCGACCTGGATCGTGATCGATACAGCGGCGACGGCCATCATCTCGATGTCGCTGTGCTTGCGCGGCGGCGGCGGCGGGATCGCGATCGGTCGGTCGTTGCCGATGATCTCTCCCATGCCGAAAGGCATGAAGGTGCTGGCGCTGTGGCTGCTGCTGACAACATCCGGAACCTCGTAGGCCTTGCCTACCTCGGTTGTGGGCAAGGGATCTTCGGGGGTGGTCGTGATGCCGTTGGCGTCGGCGATGACGTACCACAGCGCACTGTCCCCGTAGCTGGCCTGGGCGATGTCCAGCAGCGATTCACCGCTCTGCACCACATAGCGCGAGCTGCCGCCGCCGCCCGATTCGCTCAACGGCGTGTAGGAGAAATCGAACTTTGTCGCGCCTTCGAGCCGGTGCGTGCCGACGGTGCCGACCAGGCGATTGCCGGCGTAGACGTAGGTCTGCTGGCCGTCGGTCGGCTGATCCAGGTCGATCGTCCCGGGACCGCTGGACGACAGGCGCAGCTCCGTGTTCTTGAAGATGATGCGGCCGTCCGCACCGTAGTCATAGGAGCGCTGCTCGTACCGGTCGCTCCCCGCGCCGTTCGGTTTCTGCAAATCGACCCGCTCGGCGAAAAGCCGGCCCAGCTGGTCGTAGTTTTTTATTGTGTGCAGGCCGTTATGAAGATCGCTGATGCGCCGCACGACTCGCCGGCCGTTCTGGAATGTGAGGCGGTACTCGAAGGTCGCGGTGAACGGCGCGCCGTCGGAACGGAACGCGTGGAACACGTACGACGCCAGCTGCCCGGTCTGCGCGTCGTAGGTGTTTTGAGTCTCGGTGCTCTTCTTTGGATCGGTCGCTTCAGTGCGGGTCCACGACACCTGACCGTCGGTTCGGTACGCCGTGGTAGTGACGCTCAACTTCGCGGGCACCGGGTTCACATTGAAGTCGTTGGGCGCGACGGAGACATGGGTCCACTGCTCGGATCGCGTGACGTCGCCGCGTAGATTCGTGCTTCGGATCGACAGGGGCTGAGAAGCGCCGTTCCGGTTCGGCTTGGGGCCACCGTCGCCCGTGGAAAGGTTGCTTTCGACGATGTTGATGGCGCGAAGGCGCTGCTGGATACTGCGCAGGTGCCCGAGGTCGTCGTACTCGTAGGCCTCTTCACGCATCGTGTCCCACTTGCGCAAGATGCCGCCGACCGCTTTGCTGCTGGGATGGAGGAATTGCGTGCTGTGGCTGCGCCGGCCGACATTGTCGTAGGCGATGCTCGCGCTGCCGTTCGTGCGCATTTTGGGACGGATCTGGCCGTTCACCAACGCGCCATTCGAAACCGTCGTTCGCCCGGCGTCATCGAAGTCGTACCAGCTGACAATCGGCGTAGGCTCGTCGAGCGCCGCATGCGCGTAAGACGCCTGCACGCGGCGCACGTTGCTCCATTCGTCGTACGCGTAAACCACGTCGCAGGCGGCACCGGTCGGTGCCTTGCTCTGCTCCACCCGCGCCAGGCGACCTTGGTTGTCGTAACTGACCATCTTGGTCTGGACAGAGTGCGGGTCGAAGCGGATCTCCGTTGTCAGCTGGCTCCGTGCGTCGTACTCGTAGGTCGTCATCTCGAACACGTTGGGGTGCGTCAAGTCCGGCACGATCTTCACGCGAACCACCAGGCCGTTCTTGTGGCGGTCATACTCGGTGCGGGTGTTGCCACAGGTGTGGGCCTTGACCTCGCCGTAGTCGTTGTACGTGTACTGCCCGAGCTTCAAGACGCCGCCGCCGTCGGCGGGCAAGCGGTAGTTTTCGATGCGGCCCAACACGAAATCCTCGGTCGCGGCGTTCCACTCCGAACGGACACCGGCGCCGTCGATCTCGACCGCCTTGTTGCCGAAGGCATCGAACCGGGTCCGGCTGATGACCCCGAACGTGTCGCAATGCGCGATGCCGAGATTGCGGCCATCAAGCCAGGTGTACGACCACGGGGCGTTGGCGGCGTCGGTGAAGGTCTTGCTGGCGAAGCGGCGGTTGGCCTGATCGTATAGATAGGCATTCAGGTAGGTGCGCGAGATCGTGCCCGTCCCCACGTGGCTGTTGTACTCCCCCGGGCCGGCCGGACTGGTCGTGCGCAGTACGCCATGGAACCGAACGTTTCCGTTGCGGTCGTAACGGTCGAAGAACACGGTGCCGCGCCCGTTGCGCCGGCCCAGCCGCTCGCCGTGAAGGCTGTATGCATATTCGACGCGCGTGTCGGTCGCGTCGATCTCGGCCGTGACGCGCCCCAGCTTGTCGTATTCCCTGCGGCGCGCGCGTGAACTGAGCAGCGAATCCGCCTGTGGTTCGCGGGCTTCGTCGACCTCCTTCACCACGTTGCCCGACAGGTCGCGCAAGCTGATCTTCGAGATCTGGACGTTGGTCGACACACCGCTTGCGGAAACGATTCCATGGGTTCCCAGGTTCTCGGCGATCACCCGGTTGTTGCTGTCGTACCCGTAGCTGCGAAATATGCGGTGCGGGGCGAACGAAGGCTGGCCGTTGCCGAACTCGTAACCCCCTTCTTCCGTACCCCTGACATTGCCCCAGCGATCGAGCGTGCGTGAAATGTAAGGTGTGACCAGCCTGACGCTGGTACCCGTTCCCTGCGTCAGGTCCGCGTCGAATGCAGGTCGGCGCATCATGGTCGTGCGACCGAGGACATCGTACTGGAGCTCCGTGATGCGCTTGCCGGTCCCGTCCGTATCGCCGGAGTTGCCGCGCTTCTCCTCGCGCGTCACCTGGCCCAGCAAGTTGTAGAAGTAGAGAGTCAGGCGGTCGGCGGCCACTTTGTCGGCCACATGCCCCGCGTTGTCGTAGTCGTACCGTGCCACCCGGGCCATGCTCAGCATCGCCGGGCTTTGGCTGGCCGGCCCCCATTTGCGCCGCTCCTCCACCACTTCGCCGAACGCGTTGTAGACCGCGGTCTTGCCGCTTTGCAACAGCTCGGTCCCGTCGACGTAAACGTCGAGCGTGTCGGTGAGCTGGCCCACGGCGTCGTAGAAGTAGCGCCGCTCGAGCCCCTGCTGGTTGAGCTCCATCGGACCCAGATCGGCACCGATCGCCTGCGTCTCCCTGATCACGCGGCCAGCGGAGTCGCACGCCCGCCACCTGACGTTTCCCTCTGCATCCGTGGTGCTAACCAGATTGCCCGCTGCGTCGTAGCTCTGTAAGGTCTCCCGCGCGTCGCCGCCCTGCGATGTGGCGCGCAGCTGCCACACGGCGCGGCCGAAGGGATCGAGCGTCATCGACGTGACGAGGGTTTCGGTCAGCTGATGCAAAAACGGGTCGACCGCGTTCTCGCCGTTGGCATCGAGCGGCGCCACCCGTTGTGCCGGGCCGGTCACTGCGATCAGCTTGCCCATTGCGTTGTAGCGCATGGCGGTGATGTTGCCGGCAGCATCCGTTACCGCCAGCGACTTGCCATAGGGATCGTAAGTGCTCGTGCGGATCGTTGTGGCGACATCGGCGTCGGGATCGATCAACTCGCCGCCGTTGGCCCAGGTCCAGGAGACCACGCCGTGTTCGACACCGTTGACATCGGTGTAGCGCAAGCGATAGCGATCCACGCGGATCTGACGGTCGAGGATGTCGTACGCGAACTCGGTCGCCCGGTCGGCCCCATCCTGTTGCCCGCTGAGTTCCTCCAGGCGCGTCAGGTTGCCGGCCGCATCGTAGTACAGGGCCGTCACGTAGCCGGCTGCATCGACATGGCGTGTCCGGCGGCCGCCCGGGTCATAGGCGAACGAAGTATCCTGCCATTCGACGATGGTGTTGGCGCGCACGCGCTGCAGCGTCAGGTCGCCAAAGGCGTTGTACTCGTAGCTCGTGACGGCGGCGTCCTGGACACCCGTCACGAAATCAGGGACCGGCCGGAAGTAATTGGACTGGCTCGCGTCGCCCGGCATCTGGGTCGAATAGTAGGTTGCCGTGGGGAGCGTCACGGAAATTTTGCGGCCAAGCTTGTCGTAACCAAGGCGGATGGTGCGGGCAAGGTAGTCCAGCATCAAATGCCCGAGCTCGTCGACTCCGAAATTCAGCTGAGGATCGATCTCTTCCGCGGTCCAGTACACGCCGTTCTGCGGGGTCCCCGCAATGGCGATGCTGTAGCGCGTCACCGTCTCGCGTTCGCCGAATGGGCTATAGGTGTAGCGCGTCACGTGGTTGAGCGCGTTGACCTCATGGACGACGTGCCCCTGGGGGTCGTAGGTGCGATAGGTATGTGTGAAGGCGTTCGCGCTCTTGCGGTCGCTGATGCGGCCCGTATTGCCCAAGGCGTCGTAGAGGATGGACGCTTCGCGCCTAAAGCGGCCGGGGCCGGGATCGCTTTCCACCGTCCCCGTAGCCGCGTCGTAATAGCCATTCTGCAAGGTGCCGGTCGGCCGGCCCGCGGTGTCGAACAGGAAGTCGGTGGTGGTCGCGTCGCCCGGGAAGTTCGCCGCCCCGATCTGGCGAATCAGGTTGCCGAACGCATCGTGTTCGAAATGGGTCTCCAGCACCCGGTCGAGTGGGGGTGTGGACAGCGCCTCGCCGCGCAGCTTGAATTCGAAAGCCGGCGTGGTCTCCACTCGTTTGCGACCCCTGCGGTCGTGCACGCACAGCCAGACCTTGCCGTTCTTGTCGGTCCAGCGAGTCCGCTCGCCCAAAGCGCCGTACTCATGCCGCTCGAGGTTGCCCGCCGCATCGGCGGTGCTGGTGCACCTGCCCGCCGCATCCCAGACATGCAGCTGCCCGCGCGTCATGCCGTCGCCGACGACACGGCCGACGCTCAGCACCATCATGTCCGCTTCCGTGCGCGGCTGGTGGTCCGGCAGCGTGAAATCGAACTGCCTTGTCTCGGTCACCTGGTCGAGCGCGTCGTACTGGCTTTCGCGCAAAGACCTGTCGGGACGGATCTCGAAGCGCAAGCGCCCCGCGGCGTCGCGCACGTACGTGGTGGTGCGGTCGTTCGAAAAATCGAGGACCAGCGCGCTTTCAACGCTGGCGTAGTCGAACTGCGCAAGTACCGGCGTGGCCGCATAGTCAATGCGCTGGACCCGTTGTCCCAAGGCATCGTGCAGCTGCTGCGTCACGACATAGCTGTTCCCCTGTCCCACGCGCAGCTCGCGCAACGCGAAGGCTTGCCGTCCGCCCGCGTCGTAGGCGACCGCCGAGACACGGTCGTTCGCCGTGTTCGCCCCGACCACTGCGGCCAGGGTCGGCTCGTCATAGCCGCCAAGGTGACCGGTTGCCGTGGCATAGCCCCGGCTTTCGACCATCTGGCCCAACGCGTCGTAACGCCGCTCGTTAATCGCGTGCTTGCCGCCCGTTCCAACGTTCGCCTCGATCACCTGCACCTCGAAGCGCAGCTGACCTTGTGCGTCATAGGCGAAGTGCTGCAAGCGATTGCCCAGATCGTTGCGGTCGACGCCAGCGTCGAGAGTGGGCTCGCCGAATTGCGCCAGCACCGGGCGCGCCGCGTAGCGCACCGTCGCCGTGCGATCGCCCAAGGCATCGTGGACGTTCTCCACAACGCTTCCAAGCGCGTCGATCGTGAAGCGCAAACGGTTCTGCGTGTCGTAGGCAAAGCGGGCGCGCTGGACCCCGATCAGCGTGGCCGGCGTGTTGTCGTCGTACCCCAGTGACGCAAGCTGTCCGATCACGTCCTGTTCGCCCAGCCCTGCGGGACGGATCGCGTCCAGGCCGGCGATCGACGTTTCGGTGACGTACCGCTCGTAGCGCCGCGATTCGACCAGATTGCCGAACACGTCATAGCGGCTTTCGCCCACCGTCCAGTGCCCGTCCTTGTCTGCCTGCAGCTCAAAGCGCTGGCGCCCCGCGGCGTCGTACACATACTGCGCTGTCCGGTCTTGCGCAGCAGCGATGGCATTCACCGCGACTTCCAACGTCGCCGGCTCGAAATCGGGCAGCGGGCCCACGGCGTTGGCGTACTGCACGGTTCTGAACACGCGACCAAGCGCATCGTGTTCCTGCTGAGTCACCTGATGCGATCCCGGGCCCAGCATCCGCACGCTGTACATCGCCTGACCGAGGGCGTCATAAGCCACCGCGCCGACCCGGTCACGGGCCGGGTCGGCGACCGCTTGCGCCGCAGCCTCGATGGACGCAGGGTCGGCTGCGGTGAGACCCACGGCCAACGCGTAGTCCGTGGTGCCGACCACTTGCCCGAAGGCGTCGTAGCGTTGCGCGCTCACGCGATACTGCCGTTGATCGCCTTGCAGCGTGACGGCTTGCAGCCTATAGATTTCACGCCCGCCCGCGTCGTAGGCGAAGCGGGAGACCCGGTCCGTGGAGGGAGCGCCCAAACCGGTGGCCGCGGTGATGGCGGCCTCGCTGATCGCGGCAAGGCCGACGGCAGAGGCATACGCAGTGCCGCTGACCACCTGGCCGAGCGCGTTCAGCTCGTTCCCGGTCACCCGGTACCGGGGCTGGCCGGCCTCCAGCGAGACCCGCAGCAAACTGAAGCGGACCCGGCCGAGCGCGTCATACAGGCTGTGCTCGATGCGATTGTCGGGATCGCCCCGCTGCGGCGCCACGGCCGCGTCGATCGCACTCTCGGCGTATTGCGCGAGCGGCGGGCGAAGGGCAAAGCGCTCCGTGGCCGTCACATTGCCCAGGCCATCGTAGGCGCGCTCGTCGATCGAGCCCAGCGCGTCAACGGAAAAGCGCAGGCGATTCTGCGCGTCGTACGCGTGGCGGGTCGTGCGGTTTCCAGGATCCGGCTGCAAGGAAGCGACGGCCGTGGCGATGGCGCTCTCGTCATATTGCGCCAGGCTCGGGCGCGCTGCAAAGCGCGTGGTCGCCAGCACATTGCCGTTGCCGTCGTAGACGCTTTCGCTGACCGAGCCCTGCGAATCGACGACGAAGCGCAGGCGATTCTCCGGATCGTAGGCGAAGCGCGTCACCTGGTTTTCGCCATCACCGCGCAGCGGCTGGACCGCGGCGCTGATCGTGGTGTCCGAAAGCATCGTAGGCGTAGGCGTCGGTCGGCGGGCGAAACGTGTCGCCATGACGACGTTGCCTGACGCGTCGTGCGCGTTCTCGCTGACCAAGCCCGTCGCGTCAATGGCGAAGCGCAGGCGATCGGCGGCATCGTGGACGAAGTGGGTTATCTCGTCGTTCACGGTGGACGGCAGCGTTGTCAGCGCCGCCGCAATGGCGCTTTCCGTGTACTGGGTCAGCGCGGGGCGTGTGGCGCGCCGCACCTTCATGACGACGTTGCCGCGCGTGTCGTAGCCGGTCTCGCTCACCGAGTTCAGCGCATCGACCGTGTAGCGCAGCCTGTTGGCCGTGTCGTAGGCATAGCGCGTCCACTGATTATTCGGATCGGCACGGTTGACCGCGACGTCGATGGCCGCTTGGGTGCGGTCCGCGAGCGCCGGGCGAACCGCGAATCGCACGTTCGCGATCACATTGCCCGCTGCGTCGTACACACTCTCCACGACCGACCGGGACGAATCGACGGTGAAGCGCAGGCGGTTGTTGGCATCGTGCGCCAGGAATGTGCGCTGCACACCTACCAATGTGGCGGAATCTTCGTCGTGGTAACCCAGCGTCGTGCCCAGCTCTTGCTGGATTGTTTCAAGCGTGATGGGTGAAGCGGGCGACTCGAGCACCACCATGCGCGCCTCGGGCAGGAACCGGTCGTAGGCGCGGACCTCGATCACGTTGCCGTTGGCGTCGTGCCGGTTTTCATTGATGGCCCAACCGGCCGCGCCCGCCGCGTGCAGGCGCAAGCGCACCTGGCCGTCGGCGTTGTACACGACGTGGCTTCGCGCGTCGTTCAACGCCGCAGCTGGGACGGTCAGGTTGGAGACCACGTCGCCGAAATCCGCGACCATCCCCGGCGCAAGACGCTCGAGATAGCGGTGGCTGTACACCCGCCGGCCCGCAGAGTCATAGCTGCTCTGCGCGACGTCGCCGAGCGCGGAGATTTCATGCGTGCGCTGGCCTGCCGCGTCATACACCTGCCAGGTGCTGTGGCCGATGGCATCGACGCGCCGTGAGAGACGGCCCGCCGGGTCGTAGCGGTAGCGGGTCGTCAGGTCGCGTGTTCCCGGCGCACCGGCGCCGAAGACCGTGGCGGGCGCGGCCATCTCCTTCACTAGGCGGCCCAGGTTGTCGAACTCGGACAACGTGACCTGCCGATCCGGACCGGACACGGTTGCGCGCGTGACGGCAACGGTGTTGTCCAGGCCGTCATAGCGATAGGCGTTGGACAGCTGGAGTCCGCCCGCGGCCGGATCCACCAAGATCGTCTTCGTGCGGCCCTTGCGGTCATAGTCGTAGGTCGTGGCGCGCAGCGCGACGCTCTCGGCACCTTCGGTCACTCTGGTTTGCCGGCCGAGCGCGTTGAACTCGGTTCGCGTGATGAGGTTCAACCCGGCCGGGTCCAACCGCCGCTCGATGACACGGTTGCGCTGGTCGTAGGCGAGGCGGGTGACGGTACCGCGTGCATCAGTCAGTTCGACCGCGCGTCCGCTCCTGTCGTAAGCGGTTTGGGCGACGGTCCGGCCGAGCGCGTCGATCAAGGTGGTCTGCTGGCCGTCCAGGTTGTAGCCGTATCGCCTGGCGTTCCCACGCGCGTCCGTTACCCGCTCGGTCTCGCCATGGCGATTGCGCGCGGTCGTGGTCTGCCGACCTTCGGGCGTGGTGGTCGTGACGCCGCGCGTTGCGTCATCGTAGGCATGGTCGGTCTCATGGCCGAGCGGATTGATCACGCGCGTCACCCGGCCCAGCGCGTCGTAGTCGGTGCGCGTTGCGCGCTGCAACGGGTCGGTGACGGTGATGCTGCGGCCGCTGTCCTGATACGCTGTCGTGGTGGCTTGGCCCATCGCGTTGACGATCCGGACGGCGCGGCCGAACGCGTCGTATTCGGTCCGGGTATTGGCATTGATGCCGCCCGCATCGTCGGTCTGCGCGATCACACGCCCGTTCACGTCGTAATCGAACTGCCTGGTGGTGGTTTGCCCCTCGCGGGTTGAGCGCAGCTGGGCCGCCAGCTCGCCGTACGCGTTGTAAATGTTTTCCGTGAAGCCGTTCTCGCCGTCGAGCTGCCTGACCACACGGCCGTCGCGATCGTAGTCATACAAGGTGACTTGGTCCAGGCTGGCATCGGCAAGGGCAGCCAGTTTGCCCAGCAGCGACGGGCCCGCGAATCCGCCGCCGCCGGTCGCCAACAACTCACCCATGCCGGCGTTGCCCATCGGCGTGGCGTAACGCCGGACCGACTGTGTTTCACCGAAACTGTTGTATGTCGTCTCGCCGACTTCTCCGGCCAGGCTGTCGTCCGCACTTTGGCCGACAACGTCCACGGTATGCGTGAGCCGGCTCTCGCGGTCGTGGTAGAAGAGCGTCCGGTTGCCGTTGGCATCGGCGCTGCGGACTCTTCGTCCCAACGTGTTGTACTCGTGCCGGATTCCATAGTCGCGGATGGCGTCGGCCACGCGCTGTGGCGTTGGATTGGTCCCCAGCCAGGCATTGCCCTCGCCACCCAGGGTGGCGGTGATTTCGCCGAAGGCGTTGTAGAAAGTTCGGCGGACACGCGCATCCCCGGTACCGGCAGCGCCGGTCACGCGGGTGAGGCGACCTGCGTCATCGTAGTCGTTGCGCGTCACGGTCGAGCCGTCCAGCGTGCCGACCTCACGCACCCGGCCGAAGTCGTCGTACTGGACCAGCGAGATCTGGAGCCAGCCCCCGGCCCGGCTTTTCAGCGACGCGAGGTCGTCGTCCGGTGCGACCGTGACTGGCACCAGGTAGCGCCGGGTCTGGCGCGTGCCAAGCGCGTCATCGCACACCGTTTCAGTCAGGAACTGCTGTTCGTCGACAGCGCCCACGACGCGGCCCCGTCCGTCGTAAAAGAGATAGCTGCGCAGCGCGGTGTCGTCGGCAGGGCGCCACGCCGATGGCTGCTCGCTTCCGACCGGCTGGCCAGCGAAGTTCGCGGCGGGGCGAATCCGCAGCGACAAGGTCCTGTCAGTCAACGCCCCGTTCGCATCTTCCGCCCGCAACAGGAGGCTGAAGAAACCGACGGTGTCGCAGCTCCCGCTGAGGGTCAGCGTATTCGCGTCGAACGAGAGCCCCGGCGGCAAGCCGCCCACCGCGCGGTAAGCGAGGGAGGGGCCGCTCGCGGGCGGGATGACGTAACTGACCGGCGTGTTGGCGACGATGTCCAGGGGCGACAGTGGCGCCCACGCGGGGCCGGCGCCCGCCGTGCCGATGTTCATTGCGGGCGCGGCGACTGCAATGGTCACTGTCACATCCGAAGTCCGGCCGCGGCCATCGTCGGCGCGCAACGTGACGCTTTCGGTGGAAGGCGTCGCCGGCGGTGTGCCCCGCAGTGTGGCCGTCTCGGTGTCGAAGGCCAGCCAGGCGGGCGCCGCGCCGACCACGCTGAAGGTAAGCGCGTCGCCATCCGCATCGTAGGCGGGCGCGCGATATTCGAAGGCACGCCCCCCGACGCAGTTCTGCTGAGTGATGCCAATCCACACGGGATCGCTCACGTTCGCCGCCGTGGGGTTGCGCTGGCTGTAACGGACGGTCTCACCCAGGCGGCCGCCCGCGTCGTACTTGTATTCGGTGAGGTAGCCGAGCGCGTCCACGATGCCGAGACGGCGATCGTCCTTGTCGTACAGGTAACGGGTCACCCGGTCACCCGTCTGCGTCATGATCAAGCGAGACAGCCCGTCGTAAGTCGTCGTCGTCACGGTACCCAGGGCATCGGTCGACACGGTCAGCCGTTCGGCCGCGTCGTATTCGAAAGTCGTCGCCCGGTCTTGCGCCGCATCCAACTCCACGTCGCTGCCGGCGCCGCCGACCGCGAGATTGGACTTCGTCACGACATTCGCTGCACTGTCGAACCAGCTGCCAGCATCGGCGGGGTTCCGATACCGCGTTTGACGTGCCAGCTGTCCGCCCGGTGTGTGTTCGAACCTTGCGACGGCGCCGGTCGAGTCCACCGTGTACTCGAGTCGCCCGGCCGCGTCGTAAAAGCGGAAACGCCGCCCGCCCTGCGCGTCCTCCACCATTCTCAACCGATCGGCGTTGTCGTAAACATACCGGGTCTCGCGCGTCATGCCACCGGCCGCCTGGCTTAATCGGGCCAGCCGGCCGCGGCCGTCGTACTCGCGCGTCTCCGTCACGCCGCTCGATGTGGTTGCCGTCACGCGCCGGTTGGCATCGTCGTAGGCGATCGTATGCAGTCCGTTGGCACGCGCGGTTTCGAGCACCCGTTGCGCACCGTCGTACGCCAAGCTGCCGGTTACGACGCGGCGGTCGCGGGCGCTGCCACGTACGGCGATCTGCTGCCGGACCTGACCGTACGCATCGCAAATGTACTCTTCGACATTCGTCCGGCTGTCGAGGACCCCTGCACCTGCCGCGCTCACCGTCGCGTAGCTGTTCTGCTGGCTCATGTTGCCGCGCAGGTCGTAGCTGTATTCGGTGAGCTGCACTTGCGTCCTGTCGGGCAGCGCAGCAATCCAGTCATTAAGATCCGCTTCGGTCAGCTGCTGCGCCGGGTTGAGCGCCGAGACGTCACAGAGTTGGCCCACGTAGAGCAGTGTCTGCGTCAGCAAACCGTAGCCGGCGCTGGTGCTGCCATAGCGGTTCTCCGTCACGCGGCCCTCGGCGCTGACCGAGAAGCGCAAGCGCGCATTCGCGTCGTACGCATAGCGCGTGGTGGCCGGGTCTGCCGGGCCGTGCGAGCCCGAGCCGTCTGAATCGGGGATGCGGTAACGTGTTTCAGTCAGCACTTGGCTAAGCGGACTGAAAGTGCGCGTCGTGGTGTTGCCCAGGGCGTCGCGTTCGAGTGCGCGGTTTCCACGATTCTCATAGCCGTAGGTCACGGCATTGTTGTTCGGGCCCGTGATGCCGACTACGTTGCCGGCGGCGTCATATAGCAAGCTGGTCGACAGCGGTGTTCCACCCACGGGCGGCGACTGCACCTGGATCAGCTGGCCGGTGCCGTCGTGGCGGTACGTCCAGACCCGGCCATCGCCGTCGGTGATGGCGGTGCTGTTCGCCTGCACGGTGTAGGCGAATTCGAACTGAGATTCGTTGGCGTTGCTGTTGTCCTTGACGGCGCTTACCCTTCCGGACGCGTCATATGCGAACGACACGCTGGTGCCGTCGCTCTGCCTCACCATCGAGATGCGATTGCTCGTGTCTTCGTAGCTGTAGCTGGTAACGAAGCCGGGGCCTGCCGGCGTGCTGCCGTCACCCGGCGTGAGATACCGGATGAGGGATGTGAGGCGGCCGTGGCCGTCGTAGTCGTACTCCGCCAGGCGCAGCGGGCTGCCCAGCATCGGGATGGGGTGCCCGTTTTCATCGTCGGCGAGCGCACGGGCTTCCAGGCGCTGTGGCCGCGTGAAGCCGTTGAACACCCCATACGTCACCCGCAGTTCCTGCTGGCTAGCCGTGTCCTGGATCACCGACAGGCGGCCGGCATCGTACGACAATGCGATGCTGTTGTTACTGGAGTCCGTGCGTCGCAACAATCGTCCGGTCATCCCAGGAGCATAAGAATTCGAAAAACGCTCGGTCACACGTGATGAGCCGTCGGTCCACACCCACTCCGCGGCACTGCCGTCGTACCTCAACTCGTCGTAAGCGCCACTGCCCTCTGTGGCGAAGAACGTGGCGCGAGCGGGATCCCAGGTGTAGCTGGTCTCGTGGCCGTCGCCATCCGTGCGGATCACGGTGGCACTTGGCTCTGGTTGCGCGGGCGCACCGGGCCCCTGGAATGCGACCGTCTGCTGGTAACCCCAGCGCCAGCCATCCTCATCGGCGTCGTTGGTTGCACCCAGCGAGTTGTAGGTTCGCAGCGCGAAGATATCCGTTCCGCGGCCGGCCAGCTGCGCGTCTGGCGTCTGCAGGATCAGGTTGCCGTTGACGGCGTTGACGAAGGCGCGGTTACTGCCGTGGCCCAGGACACTTTGCCCCAGTACGCCTGCGGCGCCGACAGTGTTGAGAGAGCAGTTGAGCAGACCCAGGCGGTTGCCCGCGACGATTGCAACCATGAAAAACCTCCCAGTCCGCAAGGAGATGGATTCTCAGCAAACGCTCAGCGCATGTAAACAGCTGTAGCGCATCAATTGTTTGAACTTGTTCGAAGCTGCTCTACCGTCCGGCATAATTGCGCAGCCCAAAAACGGGGTGAGATGGCGTCGATGAACTACACACTGGTTTCGTTTGTTGTGGTGTACCTGCTGGGTACGTTGGCGATTGGCGTCTGGGCCGGCACGCGCATCAAGAACACGGCGGATTTTGCGATCGCGGGGCGGAGCCTTCCGCTCATCATGGTCGTCACGACTACCTTCGCGACCTGGTTCGGCGCCGAAACCGTGATGGGCATTCCGGCCAAGTTCGTGCAAGGCGGCCTCAACGCCATCGTCGAAGATCCGTTCGGCGCCGGCACCTGTCTGATTCTAGTCGGCGTGTTCTTTGCGGCCAAGTTGTACCGCTTGAACCTGCTGACCATCGGCGACTTCTACCGTCAGCGCTACGGCCGCGGCATCGAGGTGTTTTGTTCGGTTGCCATCATCCTGAGCTACCTGGGCTGGGTGGCTGCCCAGATCACGGCGCTTGGCGTCGTGTTCTCTGTGCTGACCAACGGCGCGATGTCGGAAACGACCGGCATGATCGTCGGCACCCTGGCGGTGCTGGTCTACGTGGTTGTCGGCGGCTTCCTGGCCGTGGCCTGGACCGACTTCATCCAGATGATCGTCCTCGTGATCGGCCTGTCGGTGATTGCGGTGTTCGCCGGCGACCTGGCTGGCGGCCCCGACAAGGTGTTCGCCATGGCCAAATCCAAGGAGCTCTGGAACTTCCTGCCGCCGCCGACTTTCACGGAGATCGCCATGTTCGTGGGCGCCGGCCTTACCATGATGTTGGGCAGTATTCCGCAGCAGGACGTTTTCCAGCGTGTGATGTCGGCCAAGGACGTGGCGACCGCGCGCAACGGCGCGACCATCGGCGGCATCAGCTACATCCTTTTCGCTTTCGTGCCGATGTTCATCGTCGCTTGCGCCATCGTGGTGATGGGCGACAGCGCCATCGAGATGGCCAAGAATGACTACCAGAAGCTGCTGCCGGTCTTCGTGTTGACCAAAATGCCGCTGGTGATGCAGATCCTGTTCTTCGGGGCATTGCTGTCGGCGATCAAGAGCACGTCGTCTGCAACCTTGCTGGCGCCTTCGACCAGCTTCGTCGAAAATATTTTGAAGAATTTGCGCCCGGGCATGACCGACAAGCAGCAACTGTTCGCCATGCGCGTGACCATTGTCATCTTCGCCGCCATCGTGCTGGCGTACGCCATCGCGATGAAGGGCACGCCCATCTATGACCTGGTCTCGTCGGCCTACCAAGTAACCTTGGTGGCTGCCTTCGTACCGCTGGTGATGGGGCTCTACTGGAAGCGCGCCACCACCCAAGGCGCGATCGCGTCTGTCGTCGCGGGCATCGTGGTCTGGATGTGCTTTTTCCCCCAGCTGGGCGGTGAAACATTGAGCAAGGCATTTCCGGGCCAGTTGGCCGGACTTATTGCGGCACTGGCCGGGATGATTGTCGGCTCGCTCGCGCCGCAGGTGCTGCGCAACCGGCACGAACCTCGCAAGCAAGTCGCTGGCCTGCAGCCGAACTGAAGCTCACCCCGGTGGCCCTAACGGCACCCGACCTTTAAAAAAGGGTCGGTCGCTTATAATTGAAGGCTTTGCACCCGCACCACCTTCAATCACAGCCATGCCCATCTACGCCTACAAATGCGCATCCTGTGGCCATGCCAAGGACGTGCTGCAAAAAATCTCCGACGCCCCGTTGACCGTTTGCCCGGCCTGCGGTGCTGAAGCGTTCAGCAAGCAGCTGACGGCTGCCGGTTTCCAGCTCAAGGGCTCGGGCTGGTACGCCACCGACTTCCGCAACGGCTCCAAACCTCCCGCGCCGGCAACTGATGTGGCCAAGCCCGCCGAAGGCGCGTCCACGGAAGGCAAGCCCGCCGACACCAAGCCCGCCGAGACCACCAAGGCCGACAGCGGCGCCTCCAAGCCCGCCGAAGGCGGCTCGTCCACCAAGTCCGAGCCGCCCAAAGCCTCGGCAGGCGACGGCGTCAGCGCCCGCGACTAGGATCACGATGTCCGCCTTGCGTAAGTGGCTTGTGGCCGGTCTGCTGGTCATCGTGCCGGTCGCCATCACCCTGGGCGTCTTGAACTGGATCATCAGCACGCTGGACAGCACGCTCTTGATCCTGCCGGAGGGCTGGCACCCCGATCGCTTGATCGGCTTTCACATTCCGGGCTTCGGTGTGCTGCTCACACTGGCCATCCTGCTGATCGTCGGCGCGGTGGTCAGCAACTTCGTCGGCAAGCAGCTCGTGAACTGGGGCGACCGCGTCGTGAGCCGCATCCCGGTGGTGCGATCCATCTATTCCAGTGTCAAACAGGTATCGGACACCTTGTTCTCGCCTGGCGGAAATGCTTTTCGAACCGCAGTGCTGGTGCAGTGGCCGCGCCCCGACGTCTGGACCATCGGCTTCGTCACGGGTGCGCCAGGCGGCGAGGTCAGCGGTTACCTCGTGGGCGAGTACCTCAGCGTCTATGTGCCCACCACGCCCAACCCAACCGGCGGCTACTTCGTGATGCTGCGAAAAAGCGATTGCGTCGAACTCAGGATGAGCGTCGATGATGCGCTCAAGTACGTCATTTCCATGGGCGTCGTCGTCCCGAAATAGTGCGGATCAACGCGCCGCCTGCCGGCGGACGCGTATTTGCAAGAAGGTTTTTTTATGTCCTTTCAAAAGATGCGAACCACCTATTGCGGCCTCGTCACCGAGGCCCACCTGGGCCAGACCGTGACCCTGTGCGGCTGGGTGAACCGTCGGCGCGACCACGGCGGCGTGATCTTCGTCGATCTGCGCGACCGCGAAGGCTATGTGCAGGTGGTGTGTGACCCCGACCGGGCCGAAACCTTCAAGGTGGCCGAGAGCCTGCGCAACGAATTCTGCGTCCAGGTCAGAGGACTGGTGCGCGCGCGCCCGCAAGGCACGACCAACGACAACCTGAAGAGCGGAAAGATCGAGGTGCTGTGCCACGAACTCACCGTGCTTAATCCGTCGGTCACGCCTCCGTTCCAACTTGATGATGAGAACCTGTCGGAAACAACGCGTTTGGTGCACCGTGTACTCGACCTGCGCCGGCCGTACATGCAAAACAACCTGATGCTGCGCTACAAGGTGACGATGGAAGTGCGCAAGTTTCTCGACGCCAACGGCTTCATCGACATCGAGACACCGATGCTCACCAAGTCGACACCCGAAGGCGCGCGCGACTACCTCGTGCCCAGCCGTGTGCATGACGGAATGTTCTTCGCATTGCCGCAGTCGCCCCAGCTGTTCAAGCAGCTGCTGATGGTCGCCGGCTACGACCGTTATTACCAGATCACCAAGTGCTTCCGCGACGAAGACTTGCGCGCCGACCGCCAGCCCGAGTTCACGCAGATCGATGTGGAGACTTCTTTCCTGGACGAGGAAGAGATCCGCACCATGTTCGAAGGCATGATCCGCAGCACCTTCAAGAACGTGATCGGCCTCGACATGCCGGCTTTTCCGGTCATGACGCACTCGGAGGCGATGCGCCGTTACGGCTCCGACAAGCCCGATCTGCGCGTGAATCTGGAGTTCACCGAACTCACCGATGTGATGAAGACTGTGGACTTCAAGGTGTTCTCCGGTCCGGCGAATGCAGAAGACGGGCGCGTCGTGGCCTTGCGCGTTCCGGGTGGCAGCGAGATGAGCCGCGGCGAGATCGACGGCTACACCGAGTTCGTTAAGATCTACGGCGCCAAGGGCCTGGCCTGGATCAAGCTCAACGACGCCGCCACCGGTAGGGAGGGTTTGCAATCGCCCATCGTGAAGAACATCCATGACGAAGCCATCGTGGAGATCCTCAAGCGCACGGGCGCGGCCAACAGCGACCTGATCTTCTTCGGCGCCGACAAGGCGAAGATTGTCAACGACGCCATCGGCGCGCTGCGCGTCAAGGTCGGCCACAGTGAATTCGGCAAGGCGCGTGGACTCATCGAGGGGCAGTGGAGGCCGCTGTGGGTGGTGGACTTCCCGATGTTCGAATTCGACGAAGAAGGCCAACGCTGGAACGCAGTGCACCATCCCTTCACCTCGCCCAAGGACGGCCACGAGGACTGGCTCGAGACCGACCCGGGTCGCTGCGTGGCCAAAGCCTATGACGCAGTGCTGAACGGGATCGAGCTGGGCGGTGGCTCGGTGCGTATCCACCGCGAGGACGTGCAGAGCAAGGTGTTCCGCGCCCTGAAGATCGACGCCGAGGAAGCCCAGCTCAAGTTCGGCTTCCTGCTGGACGCGCTGCAATACGGCGCGCCCCCGCATGGCGGCATCGCGATCGGACTTGACCGGTTTGTGATGCTGATGACCGGGGCCGAGAGCCTGCGCGACGTGATTGCCTTTCCCAAGACCCAGCGCGCGCAGGACCTGCTCACGCAGGCGCCCGGTCCGGTGGACGAGAAGCAGTTGCGCGAGCTGCACATCCGGCTGCGCAAAACCGAGGCGGCTTGAGCGGCGCATTTCCGCCAACGCGGGAATGGAAATATTTGGAGGTCCTGTGACGAAGCCCTTCAAGATCCCTCAGTCCGTGCTCGTCGTGATTCATACTCCCGCACGCGACGTCTTGATGATCAACCGGGCCGATGCCCCGGAGTTCTGGCAATCGGTCACGGGCGCGAAAGAGCGCGAGGACGAGAGCTATGCCGATACCGCGGTGCGTGAGGTGTTCGAGGAGACGGGGATCGATTGTGCGCGCGGCGTCCTGCGCGACTGGGGCATCGAAAACGTCTATGACATGTACCCCCGCTGGCTGCACCGCTATGCGCCGGGCGTCACCCGCAATACCGAACGCGTGTTCGGCTTGTGTGTGCCGGAGGGCACGCCGGTCGCGCTGAACCCGCGCGAGCACACGGGATACCGCTGGTTACCTTGGCGGGAAGCCGCCGGCGCCTGCTTCTCACCGTCCAACGCCGAGGCCATCTTGTTGCTGCCACAATTTACCCAATGACCGGCATTCTGAGAGTCGCCACGTACAACATCCACAAGGGCGTGCAAGGCCTGGGCCCGGTGCGGCGATTGGAAATCCACAACATCGGCCATGCTGTCGAGCAGCTGGATGCCGACGTCGTCTGCTTGCAGGAGGTGCGCAAGCTCCACCGGCAGGAAGAGAAGTACTTCACCCGCTGGCCCACGCTGCCGCAGGCCGATTTCCTGGCGCCAGAGGGCTACGAATCGATCTACCGAACCAATGCCACCACCAAACACGGTGAGCATGGCAATGCGCTGCTGTCGCGCTGGCCGGTGACCACCCATGCACATGAGGACATCTCCGATCATCGTTTCGAGCAGCGCGGGCTGCTGCACGCTGAGGTCGAGGTGAATGGCCGTACGGTGCATTTCATCGTGCTGCACCTGGGCCTGATCGCCGGCAGCCGCCTGCGCCAGATCGAGCAGCTGGGGTCCTACATCGGCCGCGAAATTCCGAAGCGCGCCCCGGTGATCGTGGCCGGGGACTTCAATGACTGGGGCTGCAAATTGCGGCCCGCGATGGCCGCGCTGGGCTTCAGCGATTTTGTCGGTGAGCGCATCGTCACCTACCCGGCGCGCCTGCCGCTGACCCAGCTTGATTTTGTCTACGCCCGCGGCCTGAAACCGGTGGGCGTTGAAGTGCCCAAGGGCCGCATCTGGTGGCGCATGTCGGACCATTT
>JBKJTX010000176.1:0-3598 GCA_046590315.1 Ramlibacter sp.
TCCGCGAGCTTGCGGCAGATGACGTCCAGCGAACCTCCCGGCGGATAACCAGTGACGATGCGGGCGGTATCGGGCAACGCCTGCGCGCTCCCGGCCCAGGGTGCGCACAGCGCCGCCGTTCCGGGGATCGTCCGCAGGAGAAAGCTGCGGCGGCTTCTGTCTGCTTGCATGAGATACCTCTTTCGACAAGGTTGGTTGGCACTGCCGGGCTCAACCGCTGCGGCACTGCATGGCGTTTAGAATAGTCGTGGCGGTGATAATCGAATACGTCTATATTCTTATCATGTGATTCCTGCAGATTTTCACGCCTGATGGCCGACTCTACCCAACGATTGCTCCGCCGCCTGCGTCTGCGCGACCTCGAGACGCTCGCGACGGTGGTGCGCGCCGGCGGCATGCGCAAGGCCGCGGAGACGCTGCACCTGTCCCAGCCGGCTGTCTCGAAAGCCATCGCGGCGCTGGAAGATGCGGTCGGGTTTCCACTGCTCGATCGCAGCCGCCAAGGCGTCGCAGCGACGACGTATGGGGAGGCGCTGATCCGGCACGCGGCGATCATGTTCGACCAGTTGCAGCGCGGCGTGCGTGAACTCGAAGATCTGCGAGATCCGGAGGGCGGCTTCGTCAAGATCGCATGCGCCGAGACCCTCAATGCCGGGATCGTCGCCGCCGCGGTGGAACGCATGACGCGCCTGTACCCGCGCGTGGGCTTTTCCGTCGACTCGGGCGACCCCCCGCTGCTCGTCTCGCACTTCCTGCTCGAACGAGTCAGCGACTGCGTCCTCTCGCGACCGTTCGGCGCGATCATTCCGACCGAAGTGCACACGGAGGTGCTGTTTCACGAGAGGCTCGCGGTCGTGGTCAGTCGCAACAGCCCGTGGGCCGCCCGTCGGCGGTTGAGACTCGAGGCGCTGGCCGATGAGCCGTGGATCCTGTCGCACAGCGAAGCCACCGGCGATTCACCGGTGGTGAGCGCCTTTCGCGCCGCGGGATTGGAACTGCCGCGCCGAACGGTGCTGACCGGCTCCCTCAATGTGCGTTACACGCTCCTTGCCACGGGCCGGTTCGTGACCGTGATGCCGCACTCGGTGCTGCGCTTCGGCGCCGCGCGCGCGGCGCTCAAGGTGCTGCCCATCGAGATCGGCCGCTGGCAGACGCCGGTCATGATCCTGCGCCTGGTCAATCGCGGGCTCAGCCCGGCCGCACAGACGTTTCTCGACATTGTGCGCGAACTGGCGGCGCCGCTGGTCGAGTAGGGACGGCAGTCGCCGGGATGCCGCAGGTCGTCGGCCAGGTTCATGATCGCCCGTCCCTCGTATCGGTTGATCGCCAATCAGGCGGCATGTGCGCAAGATAGCCCCGGGTCGCGGCCCCGGCTTGCTGCCGAACCGCACGGGCTTGACGAATGCCCGATCATCACGCCGCCGCGTTTGCGAGGATCACCTGTCTATTGATCCAACACAATATGAGCTTATCGTTAAAATTTACAATGACCAATGGTTGCTCCAGAAGTTTTTCCCACCAACTAAAAGAGGGAAGCCGTGAAAGTCCGATTGATACGGATTGCACTTGCGTTCTGGTGCATTGGCTGGCTCGCAGTCAGCGCCATCGCCGCGACAGATGAATCAAAGCCGGACGCCAAACCACTTAAACTCACTACCACCGCCGATCACAGCAAATTCAAGGAGCTGCAGAAAGACTTCCAGAGCGGGCCGGAGGTGACCAGGGCATGTCTGGCGTGCCACACAGAAGCGGCCGGACAGATCCATCGCACCAAGCACTGGAAATGGGAGTACCTGAATCCCGAGAGCAAGCAGATGCTGGGCAAGAAGACGGTCATCAACAACTTCTGCATTTCGATTGCCTCGAACTATGCTTCCTGCACCAGCTGCCATGTCGGCTACGGCTGGAAAGATACCAACTTCGACTTCAAGTCAGAAGAGAACGTCGACTGCCTCGCCTGCCATGACACCACCGGCAACTACAGGAAGCCTCCCGGCCTGGCTGGCAACGTAGTCACCAGGGATACCGAGTTCCCGCCGGGATCCGGCAAGATCCTGAAGGGCATCGACCTGGCGAAGGTCGCGCAGAAGGTCGGCAAGTCGAGTCGCGACACTTGTGGCGCGTGCCACTTTTTCGGCGGCGGTGGCGACGGTGTCAAGCATGGCGACCTCGACAGCTCGATGTCGGCGCCGGAGAAGGACCTCGACGTGCACATGGACGCGACAGGGCTCGACTTCACCTGCGCGACCTGCCACCAGGGCTCCAGCCACGATGTCGCCGGCAGTCGCTACACGCCGACCGCCATCGATACCAAGGGCGCGCACGTCAAGGGCAGGCCTGGCAACGGCAACCCGGCGACTTGCGTTGCCTGTCATGGCAACGGTCCCCACAAGAGGGAACAGCGCCTCAATGAGCATGCGACCAAGGTCGCCTGCCAGACCTGTCATATCCCCTTGTATGCGCGTGGCGGGGTTCCCACCAAGATGGTCTGGGATTGGTCAACCGCGGGACAGCGTGACGCAGCAGGCAACCAGATCACGCGCAAAGATGCCAAGGGCCACATCATCTACGAGTCGCGCAAGGGCGACTTCACGCTCGCCGAAAACGTCAAGCCGACCTATGCCTGGTTCAATGGCCAGGTCGAGTACACGCTGGTCACCGACAAGATAGAAAAATCCGGGCACCGGGTCACGATCAACAAGCTGGGCGGCAGCCCCACCGATGGCAAGTCGTTGATATGGCCGATGAAGGTCTTCCTCGGAACGCAGCCTTACGACCCGGTCAACAAGACCCTGGTCACACCGCACACGGCCGGCAACGACGACACCGGGTACTGGAAGAACCTCGTCTGGGACAAAGCGATCGCAGCCGGCATGAAGGATTCAGGACATCCGTTCTCAGGCCAGGTCGACTTCATCCAGACCGAGATGTCGTGGCCGATCACGCACATGGTGGCGCCAAAGGAAAAAGCGCTCGGCTGTATTGATTGCCATGCAAAGGATGGGCGCCTGGCCGGAATCGAGGGCGTGTATTTACCAGGCCGTGATGCCAGCAGGACCGTCGATACCCTCGGCTGGGCGATCGTCGTGCTGACCTTGCTCGGCGTCGTGGGCCACGGCGTGTTGCGCGTCGTCAACCGCAAGCGCTGACAGCACCGGAGATTCAAAATGACACAACGCGTCTATATCTTCAAGGCCTTCGAACGCTTCTGGCACTGGTCGCAGGCGGCCCTGATCATCTTCCTGCTCCTGACCGGGTTCGAGATTCACGGCACGTACCGGTTGTTGGGCTTTGAACACGCCACGGCTTATCACCAGGTCGCTGCGTGGTCGCTGGTCGGACTGTGGATATTCGCCATCTTTTGGCATTTCACCACCGGCGAATGGCGGCACTACATCCCAACCCGAGAAAAGATCGTGGTGATGGCGAAGTTCTATTCCTCCGGCATCTTCCGGCATGAACCGCACCCGTTCAAACCGAGCCAGACCAACAAGCACAACCCGCTGCAACGGCTGACCTATCTGCTTATCCTGATTCTTCTCAGCCCGCTGCTTTGGGTCACCGGCTGGCTCTACCTTTTTCATGCCGAATGGCCGGC
>JBKJTX010000350.1:0-8464 GCA_046590315.1 Ramlibacter sp.
CCCGCTGGTTCACATATACCACGTTGGTCACCTTCGTGTTGTTGTACACGTTGGTGACATTCGTCGCATCGACGATGGTATTGCTCATGTTCACGCTTGTGAAGTACTCGCGGCTGACCTGGTACGACGGCCGGTACACCTCGCGCGGGCCGAGCGGGAACCAGGCCACTGCGCCGCCACCGCCCAGGTTAAGTGAGATGCTGAAGTTGCTGCCATCGACAAACGCGACCAGTGCCGACGCGTAGATCGGTCGCGCCTCACGCGGGCCTGGCACCCAGGCCCAGGCACCGCCGATGGATGGCTCGGCGTCCGCTTCCAGGTCCTATACCTAGAGCATCACCGCAGCGGATAGGCTACTGTCAAAAATGCGGCCAAAGCCGGCGTGCAATGTTCGCTGGCCGCTGACGAAGCAAAGACTTCAGGGAGAGATTCGATGGTGAACTCCGACGATCCGTCCGACCTCAAGGTGCGCTACGAGCACGTCCTTGAAACCGGCAGCCGCATCAGTGATGATCCTGTCAAAGCCGCCCTGTGGTGCGAACGCGACCCCATCGCCTGTTTCGACGGAAAGACCGCAAAGGAACTGGTCGCGGAAGCTCGGGGTGCCGACGCGCTGCGCTATTTGCGTTCCCTCGATGCCGGTCCGAGTGGCTAAAAGTTGCCGCCGCTATCTCGGGTGTTTCCGAAACGCCAAAGCGGGACAATCCGCACGAAAACCTTGATCACCCCATGAACAGCAGGCCGAACAGTGCAAAGAGCACTGCGATCAGGCGATGGCGGCGAAGACCAAACATTGGAGGCATTGTAGGAGGTTTGCGTGCGGGGTGCCTGGCATTGACTGACGGTTCGTCCAAAAGTTCGGCTTGTTCTTCCGGCTCGCCCTCGGTTTTCGCCAGATCGCTGTTTATCGGGTGGCCCCGCGCTTCAAAGACGCAAGGAATTGGTCCGCCGGCTGGTATCCGATCACGCGAAATGGGAGTTCATGGCCGGCGGCATCGAAGAAGACGATCCCCGGCGGACCGAAAAGCCGGAATCGCGCGAGCAATGCGCGATGTTCCTCGCTGTTTGCAGTCACGTCGGCGCGCAGCAGGACCGTGTCTTTCAAGTAAGTTTGCACACGCGGGTCGCTGAACGTCAGTTGGTCCATTTCCTTGCAAGACACGCACCACTCGGCCCAAAAGTCCAACAGCACCGGTCGCCCGCGCGCTGTCGCAAGCCTGGCATCCAACTCGGCGTTCGTCTGGACGGGTTGGAAAGTGAGGTCCTTGCGCTCCATCCGGTCGCCGCCGCGAAGACCGGCAAGCGGTTGCAGGATCTCGCGATGACCGGACAGAGCCCCCACCATCAGGGCAGCACCCGCCAGCAGCGCAAGTACGCCAACGCCTTTGAACAATCGCCTGAAGCCCGGTGCATCCGGCGGCAAGGGGTCAAGCGCATGCAAAAAGACCGCCGGCACGATGAGCAGCGCTGCCCAGAGCAGTTGCTGGACTACAACCGGGATCACCGGTGCAACGGTATAGACGGCCACAGCCAGCATGCTCGCGCCGAAGACCCGCTTGACCGACTCCGTCCAGGCGCCGGCCTTGGGCAACAAGGAGCCCGTCGCGGTCCCGACGGCGAGCAATGGCACGCCCATGCCAATGGCCATGGCGAACAGCGCGGTTCCTCCCAGAACAACGTCGCGCGTCTGACCGATATAGAGCAGCGCTCCCGCCAGCGGCGCAGCAACGCAGGGCCCGACGATCACCGCCGACAACACGCCCATCAGGAAGGCGCTGATCGCCTTGCCTCCCTTGATCCGGCCGCCGACGGCGGCCAGCCGAGTCTGAAACGCTGTCGGCAGCTGCAGCTCGTACAGGCCAAACATCGATAGGGCCAACAGCACGAAAATCGCGGCAAAGCTGCTCAGCACCCAGGGGCTTTGCAGGTAAGCCGACAGCAGCGAGCCGGCCAGTCCTGCCGCCACGCCCGCGATCGCGTAGGTGATGGCCATCGCGAGCACGTACACCGCTGACAGGCCCAGGGCATGGCGCCGGGTCATGTCCTGCCCGTGACCCACGATGATGCCGAAAAGGATGGGAATCATCGGCAGCATGCAAGGGGTGAATGCCAGCAGCACGCCGAAGCCGAAAAAAGCGGCCACCAAAACCCATCGGCTGCCGCGCGTGAACAACTGGACGACAGTGTCCGCATCCGAGGCATCGACCGCGGTCGGCACAGGCGCTGCCCCCACCTGTACAGGGGATGACCCGGCCGCGGCGGGCAGCGCCACCGTGACTATCTTCTCGATGGGCGGATAGCACACTCCCAACGGTTCGTTGCAACCCTGATAGCTGGCGCGCAACTGGACCTGATCCACTCGACCACCGGCCTGGCGCAAGGCAATGATCGCTTCGAACGGCTGGTGGTAGGCCTGCACGGTCCCGAAAGTCGGGTCGGCTTTGGGCTCGCCCTTGGGCAGCAACACGCTGGCGACGGACGCCGTCGATGGCTCCGCAATGCTGAAACTGATGCGGTCACGATAGAGGTAGTAGTTGGCCGCCGGTCTCAACTCTGCGATTAGCGTATCCGCGTCCTTCGCCCGCACAGCGATCTGGAACGCTTGGTCCGGTGGCAGCAGTTCGGTCGACGTGCCGCCACCTCCCAGCCAGTTCCGGATGGAGTTCAGCGGCCCTGGCGCTGTGGGCGCCGCCGAAAACTGCGGCGCCGAAGCAGGGCCGGCGCCGGTCTGCGCGAATGCCGTGGCAGCCGCGACCAGAAACAGCCAGGCCAATGGACGCCATGCGGCCAGAGAGAAGCGTTGACGAAAGCTCGACTTCATCGATTCGGGCCCCAGTGAACGTCGACTGCGGCCTGAATCTTCGCCGCATCGGTGATGCCCTTGCGCGTCATGTCGTAGGCGATCTCGGCGGTCCCAAGGCAGACCGGACAATCCTCGGCCATCTCATCCTCGAAGCACTGAAGGTTGGAACGGTGGATGCCGCGGTTCTCACACCCGCACCAGCAATAGAGCTTGTTCAACACTGCGGGGATTTGCGTGGCAACCCAATAGCCGTGCCTGACGTCGGACCTCGAAAATCTCTGCGGATCCAGAACTTTTGACGCATCGTTGGACCCAGTCACGACGAGTCGCAACCCGTCAGGGCGCAGCATGCCCACCTTCCACGCCGACGCGACGGACGCCCGTGCGGGCTCTTTCGGGGCATCAATACGAGCGACCTTTTGGACGGGGATCAACCAGATCATGATTAGCATGACGCAAGCCAGGACCAGCCCGGCGATCACGGCTGTGATCGGGAATTGTCGGCGCTCGCTCGTGGCAGCGGGCTGCGCAGCCCGCGTGCGGGAGGGTTTGGCGTGGCGCTTCATGGCTCATCTCCTCGGGTCGTTGCGACTCATGGCTTTGCTGCTCTTTGCAGCTCCCTGTCAAGTTGTGCTCGCGGAATCGCACCGACCAGGCGGCGCCCGTCCGCCAGAATCGTCGTCGGCGTGCTGTTGATCCGGTGCCGCTTCGCGAAGTCGGCGATGTCGGCCATCGGACTCGCGCACTGGGGCGAGCCGGCGGGCACAGCGCCCGTACGCATGGCTTCGTCCCAGGCCTTGGCGCGGTCAGGCGCGCACCAGACGGCCAGCGATTTGGCGGCCGCTTCAGGATGAAGCCGGTCGATAGGGAAGAGAAAGACATATACGGTCAGGTTGTCGACACTCTTCAATGTCTGTTCAAGGACCCTGCAATAGGGACAGTCGGGGTCTTCGAAGATCGCGATCCTGCGTGCTCCGTTGCCCTTGACCCGCTTGATCGCCCAGTCGAGCGCGAGGCTGTCGAATGGGATCGCGTTGATCTGTTCGAGTCGGGCTTCGGTCAGGTTGCGATCGGCCTTGACGTCGAACAGCGGACCGCCAAGAAGATACTGGCCATCCTCTGTAAGGTAGAAAACCTGACCGCCGACGACCGCCTCGACCAAGCCCGGAACCGGCGACTTCGAGACGGCCTGGATCGGGCTCTGCGGAAATGTACGCTGTAAGGTCGCGCGCACTGCGGCCTCGTCGGCGTGCGCCGCCGTGAACAACATCGCCACCGCCATGACCGCCATCAGCCGCTGCCTCATGGTCTACCCCTTCACCAGATAGTTGCGCATCAGGCCTGAGTCTTCGTGCTCCAGCATGTGGCAGTGGTACAGGAACAGCCCCGGATAGTCCGCGAAGCGCAGCAGGATGCGCACGCGCTCGCCGGGCATCACCAGCACGGTGTCCTTCCAGCCTTCGTCGACAAGACCGGCCTTGACTGTTTCGTACTCAGCCGCGAACCTACTCGACACTGAGCGCCCGAGCACCCGGAACTGCAGCCCGTGGACATGCATCGAGTGCGGCATCACCATGCCCATCATCGAACCGCGGCCGTCATTGCGAAACTCCCAGATCTCGTGGGTGCCCAGCTTGACGGTCTCCAGGGCACTCGCGCCGAGCATGTCGAAGCCGGCGCCGTTGATGCCCCACGGCATCATGCCCATCGTGATGTCGAACACCTTGGGATCGTCGAAGTTCACCGCCAGGCGCGGTTGCGGCGGGGGAATCGGCGTCAGGTGTCTCGGCACCGCCGCAACCCCAGCGGCGCCTTCGCGCATACGGAAACGGTGCACGATGAACGGGGCGCCGTCCGCCAAGGCACTGCCCCCTCCCATCATGCCTCCCATGTTCATGCCGCCTTCGAAGGCCAGGCTTCGCAGCGCGCGCTCGGTGCCAGCCGGCCAGCGGCCGAAGTCAACCCACAGGTCAACGCGCTCGGCCGGAGCGAGCATGACGTAGTCGCGTTGCACCGGCGCGTCCAGCAGGCCGCCGTCGGTGCCGATCACGGTCAACGGGGAGCGATCGTCCCATGCCAGCTTGTACATGCGGGTGTTCGACGCATTGAGCAGCCGCAGTCGATGCGCGCGCCGCTGGACATCGAGGCTGGCATTCGGGCGGTTGTTGACGAGGATCTGCTCGCCGAGCACACCCATCATGCCGGCCATCATCGAGCCCATGCCGCCGCGCATCATTCCGTCGCCCATCATGCCGCGGCCCTGACTCGCGACGCCTTCGCCTTGGTCCAGGTAAACGAACTGGTTGTCGTTGTCGAAGTTGCGGTCCTGGATGACCATAGGAATGTCCTGGGCCCCGGCGGGTAGATCGAGCGCAGCCTCCTCCTCGTCGCTGACCAGGAACAGCCCCGACAGCCCGGCGTAGACCTGCTTGCCTGTGCGGCCATGCGGGTGCGCATGGAACCAGTAGCTGCCTGCTCGGTCGACGACCGTGAACTCGTAGACGTAGCGCGTGCCAGGCGCGATCGCAAAACGCGGGTGGCCGTCCATGTCGTCCGGGACATGCAACCCATGCCAGTGAATGATGGTCGGCTCGGGCAGTCCATTGACCAGGTCGATGCGCACGCGCTGGCCACGGCGCACGCGGATGACGGGCGACAGCAACGAGGTGTCGAGCGCGCCCGCCGCGCCCCGCAGCAGCCTGCCACGGTAGCGCCAGACCCTGGTCTGGGCGCCGGGACGGATGGCGACCTGATCGGGCACGGCATACAGTTCGATATGGGCATCGATGCCGGTGCCGGCTCCTGCGGTCGCGCTCCATGCCGGCAGACCCAGGCTGGCCGCAGTGGCGGCCGCGACCGAGCGGATCAGGACTTGACGGCGCACAGGGTTCATCGTTTGGCATCCTTCATTGGCTACGGGTTTCTCCGTTCTGCGCGATCGATGTCCAGGTGCGGCCCTGGTCCTTGCTCAGGAACACGCTGCGCTGGAAGGTGGCGATCGCGATTTCGTCGTGTCGCACGGGGTTCTGCGCGATGTAGGCCACAGCATCGTCGGTCAGCGGCGGGATCGGCATCGCCTGCGGCTTGGCGCCAGCGGTCAGGGCAAGGCGCATCAAGGATGCCTTGCCCGCATAGGCGCCAAACCACAGGTGCCGGCCGTCCAGGTCGAAGCTGGCGGCAACCAGCGGCTGGTCGCCGCCGAGCCGCTCGAAGGTTTCGCCCGAATTGCGCGACAGGTAGAGGCCATCGGCCGTGCCGGCGGCGACGATGCCGGCATCGCTGGGATGCACGGCAAGGCTCTTGAGATCGCCGCGCAGGCCTCTCGCGGCAACCCGCGTCCATTGGAGTCCGTCATTGCGCGTGTGATAGATCCCGGACTGGCTCATGCGGGAATTCGGGCCGTGATTGACCACGTAGACGGCGTTCGTCGCGTAGCTCGTCGCCAGCGAGTGGAAGTCGGACTCGCCTTCCAGCCCGAGCTTCTTCCAGGTCTTGCCGCCGTCGCCGCTCTTGATCAGGCCGAAGGGGTTGGTCAAGCCAGTGCCGGGCGCGGGATGGCCGCTGCTGTACAGGGCGTCACGGGTGGCCGAGAAGCCCATGTAGTCATGCGCCGGTCCATCGGCCTTGGACCAGCGCCCGTTCTCGTACACCGCCAGCCCATGGTGGCTCGGGATCACGATCCGCTTACCATCGGCGCTGTAGGACAGGCCGTGGACGTGCATCAGGGTGACTGGCTCGCCGGCGCAGGCCGAAGTGACGGCGGAGGCGCCGAGACTCAACGCGAGCAGGTATGTGGGAAGAAGACGCCGGTTGATCTGCATGTTGATCCTTTAGATTGATGGAAAGTGAACGTCATTCGGGTCTGGCACCAAAAGCAGCCTCTTCAGTTACGGCCAAGTCGGTCTTCACGGGCGACCCGCATGAACGCGAGTTTCATCATCGGCGAAGGCCCGGGTCGCCAGTGCGGCCACCGCACCCGCCAACGCGATTCGAATGAGCTTGATCGTCATCGTTGCAACTCCTGTTCGACGAGGGCGTGCAGCGCCGGAAAATCCGGCTCTCCGACGATCCGTCGCATGATCCTGCCGTCCTTGTCGATCAGGATGGCTGTGGGCGTGAGGTTCACGTTGTCGAAGGCAGCGGCAATCGTGCCGCCACTATCGAGAACGACCTTGAACGGCAAGTGGTGCTGAAGGGCGTATTCGCGGACATACTGCGGCGGGTCATAGGACATGGCAACTGCCAGGAGTTCGAAGCCGCGCGCGGAAAAGCGCTGATAAGTCTCGACCACTTCGGGCATCTCCTTGATGCACGTGGTGCAGCTGGTCGCCCAGAAGTTGACATAGACGACCTTGCCCCGCAATTCGCGCGTGGACGTGCGCGAGCCGTCCAGCGCAACGAAGCTCGCATCCGGCGCGGCAGGGCGTAGTTGCAGCACGTACGCAACAGCCGCAAGCACGCCCGCCGCGATGATCACGGCGTGGCGGCGGCGAAAGCCCTTTCCAGTTGAGTCCTGCGGGTTCATGCCGGCTCCCTGAGAAGTTGAGCAACATCCGCAGCCATGGAATCGACGGGATCACCTGGCCGCAGCATCAACCGCAGCCGCCCGCGCGGGTCGAACACATAGATGCCGCCGCTGTGGTCGACGGTGTAATTCCCCTGCGGGCCCGGCTTTTGCGCTGCGAAAAAAACCTTGAACTCGCTGGCCGCCGCCGCGGTCGATGCTTCGTCGCCCGACAACCCGACAAAGGTCGGATCGAATGAGGACAGGTATTGAGCCAGCACAGCGGGCTTGTCCCGCTTTGGATCGACCGTCACGAATAGGCCCTGGACGCGCTCGCGGTCCGCGCCCATCCTGGCGCGAATCTGCGCCATCTGGGCGACGCTGGTCGGGCACATGTCAGGGCAGTTCAGGTAACCGAAGTACAGCAGGACTACCTTTCCCCGGAAATCAGCGATGCTGCGCTGCTTGCCGCTCTGGTCGGCCAGTCGGAAATCACGCCCCCACGGGGCTCCCGCCAGATTGATGGAGGTGAAGCGCTGTGCCTGAGGCGGCGCGTCCGCGCGCTCGCCACAGGCGACGAGCGTGAGGCAAAGGGCAAGGCTGGAAACGGCTCGAAGCATCATCGTGCTTTCATATCCACCGACTGCTGCACGATCGCCACGGTGCGCACAACATGGGGATGCCCGCCGGCATCGACAACGGTGAGGTCGAACCGAACCATGTCGCCTGGCCGCAGAGGCCGCTTCAACCGCAGCAGCATGAGGTGGGTACCCGAAGGCGCGAGGTGGACGGTCTGGCCTTTGGGTAACGCGAGCTGCGGAAGCTCCCTCATCCGCATGACTTCACCGTCCATCCGCATGCTGTGCATCTGCACCGCACCGGCAACGTCGGCAGCAACGTGCGCGAGGGTGCCTCCACGCGCGCTGGTGACATCCATATACGCCGCGGCCACGGGCTGGCCGGGCGCGTTCGCTCTGACCCACGCATGAGAAACGACCACATCGGCTGGGCCGCCAGCCAGACCCAGGGCCGGGATGACCGCGACCAAGATCACGGCGCCGACAGCCCTTGCGTGTGCCGCAATGGAAATGGCCGCGCGCGGTGCAACTCCGGCGCATTGATCGTTCAGTTCATCCATGTGTGGACTTCTCCCTCTC
>JBKJTX010000410.1:0-6535 GCA_046590315.1 Ramlibacter sp.
AAACCAATCAAGGAATTCGCTCCAGGTGCGCGGGTAGTCGTTGACAGGAACCGGACTCATTGCTGTATATTCGTCCAGTGTATTCTACGCTCAGTGGAGCTAAGCGGATACCCCTTATAAAGAAACAGTACTGCAGCCGAAATCTTCCGTGACCGCGCCCCTTCGCCTTGAACCTGTTTGCTTGCCCCACGTCTGGCGGGTGCCGGATTTCGCGCGTCCCGCAGAAGCGGTGGTCGCCACCGGCCATGCCGCGCTCGATGCGCAGTTGCCCGGCGGTGGTTGGCCCGTGGGCAGCATGGTGGAAGTCTTGCAGGAACAGGCCGGACAGCACGCCTGGCAATTGCTGCTGCCGGGTCTGGTGCAAGCAACCCGCGAACAGGCCGGTCCCGTGGTGCTGGTGAATGCGCCGTTCGAGCCTTTCGGTCCGGCCTTGCGGGCGCAAGGCTTGCCCGGAGAGCGCCTGCTTTGCGTCAAGGCCGACAAGCCCGCGGCCCGTCTCTGGGCCGCCGAACAATCCTTGCGCTGCGCCGATGTGGCAGCGGTGCTGGCCTGGTTGCCGCAAGCCCGCAGCGCGGAGCTGCGGCGGCTGCACATGGCCGCGCAACAGTACAACAAGTTGCTCTTCGTGTTTCGCCGCCTCGACGTGCGGCAAGAGGCTTCGCCCGCGCGCTTGCGGCTGTGGGTGGAGGGCGTGGATGCCTTGCGCGTGCACATCCTGAAGCGGCGCGGCCCGCCCCTCCCGACGCCGCTCGCATTGCCGGCTCATCCCGCGCGCTTGGCCGCGTTGCTCGAAGCGCGCAAAGGCCGCACCGTTTTGCCATCGGCCGCACTACCGACGGCTCCCTCGCCAAAGAGATCGCATGTACTGGATCGCACTGCTGCCCTCACGTGAAGACGAATGCATCGCCTGGGGCTGGCGCGCGTTGCAGTTCACGCCGCGCGTGGCCCTCGTCGATGAGGCGCTGGTACTCGAAGCTTCGGGGTCGCTGCGGCTGTGGGATGGGCGCAAGGCGCTGCTGCGCTGCCTGTTCCAGCGCTGCGAGCCATTGACCCCTGTCAAGTGGGCGCAGGCCCGCACCGCGCTGGGGGCGGTGGCCCTGCTGCGTCTGCAGCTGAGGGGCGAAGCCGTGCCCGCGCAATTGCCGCACGATTTGCCGCTGGACTTGCTCACGGCCGCGCTCGAACACGTGTCCACGCTTGAGCGCACGGGTTGCCGCACCTGGGGCGAGTTGCGTGCGCTGCCCCGCGCCGGCGTGGCACGGCGGTTCGGCGCTGGCTTGCTCGAAGCGCTGGACTGCGCCTATGGCGAGCGTCCCGAGCAATTCCCCTGGCTGCAGCTGCCCGAAAAATTCGACATGAAGTACGAGCTCGCAGCGCTGGCCACCAGCGCGCCCGAGCTCATGTGGAGTGCGCAGCGCCTGCTGTCGCAATTGCAGGTCTGGCTGCAGGCGCGCCATCGCGGCGTGCTCGCGCTCGAACTTGAATGGACGCTGGACCTGCGGCGCCTGAACGGTGTGCGACTGCCCTCGCACGAGCAACTCACCGTGCGCACCGCGCAGCCTACGCAGGACATCGCACATCTGCGCCGGCTGGTCGGCGAACACCTGGAGCGGGCCAGCCTGTCGGCTCCCGCCAACCACCTGCGCCTGCGCACGCTCGAAACCATGCCCTGGGGCGGCGCTGACACCAGCCTGCTGCCCGAGGACAACGAAAAGGGCGAGCGCCTGCACGAGTTGGTCGAGCGGCTGAGCGTGCGGCTGGGGGAGGGGAATGTTGTGGTGCCGCAATCCCGGTCGGAGCATCGTCCAGAACGAATGCAGCGGAGCGTCACAGCCAAAAGCGTCATGCTGGGCTTGCCCCGGCATCCAGGCGCCGTCCGCGCCGCCACTGTAAGGCGGGTCGAACCCGCAATGACAAGCCAGGAGGATGCGTTGTATCCGCCGTGGCTACTGCCCAAGCCCTTGCCGCTCGAAGTGCGCAACAACGTGCCGCATTACGGCGGTCCCTTGCGGCGACTGCGCCAATACCGGATCGAAACCGCATGGTGGGAAGAGCAAGGCCCCGCCCTGCGCGACTACTTCATCGCCCGCAGCGAAGAGGCAGGTTGGGTATGGATTTATCGCGAGCGGCCCTCGCGCCTGGGCGAGGAGGAGGGCGCGGCGCGCCACTACCGCTGGTACTTGCAAGGGCTGTATGCCTGAGACCCACTTCAAGTCCACACCCTGGCTCGAGGAGGACAGGGACATCCCACCGGTGCTCTCCACCAGCATCGACGTCCTGCCCGGCTATGCGGAGCTGCACTGCATCAGCAATTTCAGTTTCCAGCGTGGTGCTTCGCACCCGCAGGAACTGGTGCGGCGCGCCTACAACCTCGGCTACCAAGCCCTGGCGCTGACCGATGAATGCTCGGTGGCGGGTGTGGTGCGCGCCTGGTCCGGCCTGAACGATTACCTCGCGCACATCGGCAAGCTCGAAGCCGCGCAGCCCGGCGTGAACTACCAGCGTCCCTTCAAGCTTATCCTGGGCAGCGAGTTCGATCTGGGGGACGTGCGCCTGGTGGCACTGGCCCACGACCTCGCAGGTTGGGGGGGGCTGTGCGAGTTCATCACGTCGGCGCGCCGGGCCGCGGTGAAGGGCGAATACCGGGCGAGCTGGGAGGCAAGCGATTTCGGCCTGCTGCAAGGCTGCGAGATCCTGCTCGCGCCGTCGCGTGAAGCCAAGCTGGATCTGCCGCAGCTATGCACGCGGCTCGCGCATGCCAAAGGATTGTTCGGCGAGCGCCTCTGGCTCGCGGTGGAACTGCTGCACCTGCTTGACGACGATCTCTGGCTGGCGCTGCTGCGCGAAGCCGGCCAATGCACCGGGGTGCGTCTGGTGGCCGCGGGCGATGTGCACATGCACGTGCGCTCGCGCAAACCCTTGCAGGACGTGATCACCGCAGTGCGGCTGGGCCGACCCGTCGCGCAATGTGGGCAGGGCCTGCAAGGCAATGCCGAGCGACACCTGCGCCAGCGCAAGCGGCTCGCTGAAATTTATCCATCCGGGCTGCTGGCCGCGACGCTGGAAGTCGCCGAGCGCTGCAACTTCGACATCACCACCATCAAATACAACTACCCCCAGGAAACCTTGCCGGCAGGACTCACGCCCACCCAGGCGCTGCGGCAACTCACCTTGGAAAGCGCGGCGGCGCGCTATCCGCACGGCGTGCCGGCGCAAATCACTGCCTGGCTGGAGAAAGAACTCGCGTTGATCAAGGAATGCCAGTACGAGATGTTCTTCCTCACGGTACACGACATCGTGCAGTTTGCGCGCAGCAAGGAGATCCTGTGCCAGGGCCGCGGCTCCGCCGCCAACTCGGTCGTCTGCTACTGCCTGGGCATCACAGCGGCCGACCCCGAGCACTCGCATCCGCTGCTGGAGCGTTTTATCAGCCTGGACCGGCGCAACGAGCCGCCCGATATCGATGTGGACTTCGAACACGAGCGGCGCGAAGAGGTGATCCAGTACATCTACAACAAGTACGGGCGGGACCGCGCCGCCATCGCGGCCGTGGTCATCGGCTACCGCACCCGCAGTGCGATTCGCGACGTGGGCAAGGCACTCGGTGTTGCCGAGCCCCTGGTCGATGCGTTCGCCAAGGACCACCACTGGTTCGACGAAGAGATCGGCGATGAGCGCATGAGCGATCTGGCGCGCAATTGCGGCGTGGAGATCGACGCGCACCAAGCCCGGCTCTGGCTGGAACTCACCCGCCGGCTGATCGGCTTTCCGCGGCACCTGAGCCAGCACGTGGGCGGCTTCGTGCTCACCCAAAGCCGCTTGACGAGCCTGGTGCCGGTTGAAAACGCCAGCATGAAAGACCGCTCCGTGATCCAGTGGGACAAGGACGACCTGGAGGATATGGGCCTCATGAAGGTTGACGTGCTCGCGCTCGGCATGCTTACCGCCATCCGCCGGTGTCTGAGCTTCGTCGGCCAAAGGCGTGGCGCGACCTTCACGGTGTATGACATTCCGCCGGAAGACCCCAAGACCTACGAAATGATCCGCAAGGCCGACACGGTGGGTGTATTCCAGATCGAAAGTCGCGCGCAGATGTCCATGCTGCCGCGCCTGAAGCCCACCACGTTCTATGACTTGGTGGTGGAGGTTGCCATCGTGCGGCCCGGCCCCATCGTGGGCGGGATGGTGCATCCCTACCTCAAGGCGCGCGAGCGGCTGGCGAAGGGCGAGGAGATCGAATACGAGCGCTCGTCGACGGAGAACCCGGGCCAGGAGCCGCGCCTGAAGAAAGCGCTGCAGCGCACATTGGGCATCCCGATTTTTCAGGAACAGGTGATGGAGATCTCGATGATCGCCGCCGGCTTCACCGCGTCGCGGGCCGATGCATTGCGGCGCGCGATGGCGGCCTGGAAGCGCAAAGGCGGTGTCGACAAATTCCAGGCCGAATTGATGGAAGGCATGAAGACCCAGGGGTACTCGCCGGAGTTCGCGCTCCGCATCTTCAAGCAGATCGAAGGCTTCGGCGAGTATGGATTTCCGGAAAGCCATGCCTACAGCTTCGGCTTGCTGGCGTACGCGAGCAGCTGGCTGAAATGCCATGAGCCCGAGTGTTTTCTGGCCGCCATGCTCAACTCGCAACCCATGGGCTTTTACTCGCCCTCGCAATTGATCCAGGACGGCAAGCGCCATGGCGTGCAAGTGCTGCCGCCCGACGTCTCGCACAGCGACTGGGACTGCACCCTCGAATTGGGGTCGGCAGAATTGGGGTCAGATTCCAATTTCGCTCCAGCTGTGCGGCTGGGTCTGCGCATGGTGGGCAGTCTCAGCGAATCGGCGGCGCGGCGGATTCCCCAAGTGCGCGCGTTTGCGGCCTTCACCAGCACCGAGGACTTGGCCCTGCGCGCCCAGCTCGACAGGAAGGATCTCAACGCGCTGGCAGCCGGCGACGCGCTGCTCTCGCTCTCCGGGCATCGTAGGCAGCAGGTCTGGGACGCCGCCGCCTTGCGCCGCGCGCCTGCGTTGCTCGAAGCCGCGCCGGTCAATGAGGATGCACTGGCCTTGCCCGCCGCTGGCGAAGGCGAGGAGATCGTCTTCGATTACGCATCGATGGGCCTCACGCTGCGCCGCCATCCGCTCGCACTGCTGCGCCCACGCCTTGCGCGCAGGAAACTGCTCAACGCGCAAGAGCTGCACGATCTGCCGAGCGGGCAGCGTGTCGGTGCCTGCGGGATCGTCACCGTGCGCCAGCAGCCGCAGACGGCGAACGGCACGATCTTCGTGACGATCGAAGACGAGACCGGTCCTGTCAACGTGATCGTGTGGCGCCATGTGCGCGAAAAACAGCGCGAAGCCTTGTTGCGCTCGCGCTTGCTGGCGGTATGGGGCACGTGGCAACGCGACGCCGAGAGCGGCGGGGAAGTGCGCCACCTGATCGCCCAACGCATGGAAGACCTCACACCGCTCCTGGGACGGTTGGGCCAGCAAAGCAGCAAAAGTCGTGACTTCCATTGAGTCGGCCGTGTAGGCGAAAGACGCCAAAGCGGCGCCTACGGCCTCTTGTGTGCGGCGCCGCACATAAGGAACCTCCACTCGGCTCTACATTCCGCGAGTGAACTGCGCCTCATGCAAATTTCTGTCCAGGTGAGCGGTTTCCTTCAGACTGGATTCCCCATGAAATATTCTCACGTCCTTGCTTTGACCCTTGCCACCTTGTCTCTGGCAGCATGCCAGCGCGAAACCGTCGTCACGCCTACCCCGGCCGTGGTGACTGTCCCCGGTCCGGCCGGCGCCACCGGCGCCACGGGCTCCACGGGATCGACCGGCTCCACGGGATCGACCGGCTCCACCGGCTCCACCGGCTCCACCGGCTCCACCGGCTCCACCGGCTCCACAGGTTCTACCGGCTACACCGGCGCCACGGGCTCCACTGGCGCGACCGGCAGCACGGGTGACACCGGCGCCACCGGCCGCACGGGCCGCACCGGCGACACCATCGTGGTCGTGCCGGCACCTGCTGCATCGCGTTAATAGAACGTCCCCAAGAGAGCGCCCAGCGCTCCAAAACGAATGGCCCCGCTTGGGGCCATTTTTTGGGTCGTCTGGAGCGGGCGATGGGAATCGAACCCACGTCTTGAGCTTGGGAAGCTCAGGTCCTGCCATTGAACGACGCCCGCAGGGACCGCGCGATTATGTCATTTCGCGCTCTTTACCGACCGCCAGGCGACGTGCTCTGACTGCCGTGTCAGCCCAACAGTGGCAACCCATCTTTGCCCTATAGTAGAGCCTCCAATCATCGCGGGGGCTCGGCGTGGGGCAATCGTTCAGAAGCAACAGGCACTGGCTGGGTGCTGCCGCGGTCGCGGCAATGGCTGCGGTCGGGCCCGCGGCCGCCCAGACGGATGCCGCAAGCGCCCTGGAACGCCAGACCGACGACGCATTTCGTCAGGTCCTGCAGCAACCGCAAGAACTGGCGCTCTGGAGCCGCTATGCCCAGCTGCTGGTTCAGGCCGGCAATTACGAAGGCGGCATCGCCGCG
>JBKJTX010000437.1:0-16237 GCA_046590315.1 Ramlibacter sp.
TGTACATGCAATACCAGCGCATTCCTTTCGGAAATCCGGTGGGACGTTTCGTGTACAGCCGCAGCAGGCATGCTCCGCCCAGCAGTCCGGCAACGACATCCAGCAAAAGGGAAAGGATCTTTAAAAGCATGGGCAGGTGTTTGTGTGTCGTGGGATGATAGCGGGCAGATACCGCGAAACCGATGGCCTCCTCAGCACTTACCCTGCAGTCGCTGCCGCTGTTCCCCCTGGGTACGGTGCTCTACCCTGGCGGCGTACTCCCGTTACGGATATTCGAAGTCCGCTATCTGGACATGATCGGCCGCTGCCACAAGGCCGGCGCGCCCTTTGGCGTGGTGTCGCTGGTTCAGGGCAGCGAAGTTCGCCGACCCGGAAGCACTGAGGCTTTCGCCAGCGTCGGCACGCTGGCAACCATCAGCGAGTTCGAAACGCCGCGCCCCGGCCTCATGATGACCCGTGTGTCCGGGACCCAGCGCTTTCGCATCACGGCGCGAGACCAGCTCAAGCACGGTCTCTGGGTGGCCGATGTGGAGCGCCTGCCGGATGACATGACCGTCGTCATCCCAGACGACCTGAAAGTGACCGCCGCTGCGCTGGGCAAGCTGATCCAGTCGCTCCAAGCGAAGGCTGCAGCGCCCGAGCAGATGCCCTTGCAAGGGCCCTGGCGTCTGGACGATTGCAGCTGGGTTGCCAACCGCTGGTGCGAGCTCCTCCCTCTGTCGGTACAACTGAAGCAGCGATTGATGGAACTGGACAACCCGCTGGTGCGTTTGGAACTGGTGAGCGATGTGCTCGCCCGCACCGGCATCACGAATTAGGGCACACCGGGCGGCGCGTACTCAGGCACCTGCGCCCGCAACCACTGACGCAAAACATCGCCCGCGGGCGCTGGCCCGGCGTCCACGATCCAGCGGCACACTTCTTCAATATCCAAAGCCGGCGCGGCCGTCTTGGATACGCGCAACTTCGGATGCGGTGTGGGCTCAGTCGTCTCGTCGTCGGCCAGCAATTCCTCGAAAAGCTTTTCGCCGGGCCGCAGACCCGTGTAGCTGATCGGAATTTCCTGCTCTGTCTTACCGGACAGGCGGATCAGCAAGCGCGCAAGCTCGATGATCTTCATCGGCTCGCCCATGTCCAGCACGAAGATCTGTCCTGAGCGGCCCATGAGCCCCACCTGAAGCAGCAGCTGCGCGGCCTCTGGGATGGGCATGAAGTAGCGCACGATGTCGGGATGCGTGACCGTGACCGGCCCACCTCGCGCGATCTGCGCGGTGAACAGGGGAACCACCGAACCGCTCGAACCGAGCACGTTGCCGAAGCGCACGGAGACGTAGTGCGCAGCGGGATAGCCCGCAGCAACGCCCTGCACCATCAGTTCGGCCAAGCGCTTGCTCGCGCCCATGACGTTGGTTGGGTTCACCGCCTTGTCGGTGGAGATCATGACAAATCGGCGCGCGCCGCACTCACCTGCTGTGCGCGCTGCATTCAAGGTACCCAGCACGTTGGTGCGCAGCGCCTCGATTTCGTTGTGCTCCTCCATCAGCGGCACATGCTTGTACGCGGCGGCATGGAACACGACGGCAGGGCGGTGCTGCAGCGCGATGGCCCGAAGGCGCTCGGGCTCTCGCACGTTGGCGGTGTAGTACAGCCCGTGCATCTGCGGGTGCGCCTCCCGCAATTCCTGCTCCAACTGGTAGATCGCGTACTCGGATACGTCAACACACACCAGCCGGGCGGCGCCAAAGCGCGCAATCTGCCGGCACAGCTCCGAACCGATCGATCCACCGGCGCCCGTGACCAGCACCGTCTGCCCGGAGAAAAGCTCGGCCAAACCCGCCACGTCCAGCTGGACCGACGCGCGCCCGAGCAGGTCTTCCAGTTCCACCTTGCGCGGGCCGCTGCTCTCGGCCTTCAGCCATTCGTCGGGGCGGGGCATCGTGAGTAGCGTGAGCCTCGTTCCCACACCGCCGAGCAACGCTGCACGCCGTTCCGGTGACCCGGGCGGACTCGCGATTAAAACTGCATCGGCCTGAGCTTCCTGGCAGATGTCGGCTACCTCCGCAGTCCGGCCCAGCACCCGCACGTTCTGCATCGACCGGCCGACCTCGGCGGCCTCCGGCGACACGATGCCCACCGGATGCCATTGCTGCGAGCCCTTCAGCGCGCGCAACGCATCCGACACGTCCTGCAGGCGACCCACGATCACCAGGCGGCGGCCTCCCGGCGACAATGTCTGCCGCTCGGCGAATGTGCGCCAGGCCGCGCGCGCCGCGCCCAGCATCACCAAGGCGATCAGAGGCTGCAGCAGCAGGACCGAGCGCGGGAAGGAGGGGATACGCTGCATCAGCACGCCGGCAGCCGTCAGCAACCCGCCCAACATGATGCCGCTGGCAAGCTGTCGCAACTCCGGCAAACCGATGTAGCTCCACACTTGACGGTACACGCGCGCCAGGGACAAGCCTGCGCCGTAACCGATTACGCTCCACGGCAGAGCCTGCACTGCAATTTGCAGAAACTCGTCCGGAATGTCGAAGTTGAAGCGCAGCCAGAACGCGGCCCAGCCGGCGACCAGCACCAGCGTCAGGTCCACCGCGAGCAGGGTCCACGCATGCCTAAGAAGTCGCACGGCCCTCCTCCATCAGCGGGAGGCACCTGCGCAATTGCTCGATAACGCGCGACTGCTGCTCGCTGGTGAGATTGGAACCTGACGGTAAGCAGATGCCTGCTTCGAACAGGTCGGCCGATACGTCACCACCTTCATGGCCAAAATACTCTGCCGAGCGGAAGAGCGGCTGCTGGTGCATCGGCTTCCACACCGGCCGCGCCTCGATCGAGTGTCGCTCTAAAGCGCGCAGCACGAGATTGCGGCGTTGCGAGGCGCCTGCGCCCGCGAGCGTGAAACAGGTCAACCAGCGGGTGGAGCGAAAGCCCTGCGGCTCGGGCATCCACTGCAGGCCCGGCACATCGGCCAAAGCTTTGCGGTAAGTTTCGAACACCTGCCGGCGCTGCGCAACCCGCTGTTCCAGCACGCGCAATTGGCCGCGGCCGATGCCGGCCAGCACATTGCTCATGCGGTAGTTGAAACCGATCTCGATGTGCTCATAGTGCGCCGCCCGCTCCCGCGCCTGGGTTGCCAGCTTGCGTGCGCGCTCGACCACCGCAGGATCGTTGGCAACCAGCATGCCGCCACCCGACGTGGTGATGATCTTGTTGCCGTTGAACGAGAACACACCGATCCGGCCGAAACTGCCGCTGGCGCGCCCTTTGTAGCTGGCGCCCAGGGACTCGGCAGCATCCTCCAGCACTGGCACGCCGTAACGTTCGCAAAGCGGCAAGATTGCATCCATGTCCGCGCTCTGGCCGTACAGGTTGACGACAATCACGCAGCGCGGCATCCGTTCTTCTCGGCGCGCCCACTCGAAAGCCTCTTCGAGCGCTACCGGCGACATGTTCCAGCTCTGTGGCTCGGCGTCGATGAACACCGGCCGCGCGCCGCAATACAGGATGGGGTTGCAGCTGGCCACGAAAGTCAGCGAAGAACAGAACACGGTGTCGCCCGCTTGAACGCCCAGCAGCAGCAGCGCAAGATGGATCGCCGCAGTCCCCGAACTCACCGCTGCCGCATGACCAACGCCGATATGCTCTGCGAGCTCGCGTTCGAAGCCGTCCACGTGCGGTCCAAGCGGCGCGATCCAGTTGGTCTTGAAGGCGTCTTCGACAAAAGCGCTTTCCTCGTCGCCCAAGTGCGGCGAGGACAACCAGACGCGCTGCGACAGTTCCCGGCTGCTCACCAAGTCGGTCGGCCGCCCCATAGCATCGACTACGGGCACGTGCGAGATGCCGTGCTTCGTCATCAAGGCCTGAATATCGGAGAGCGCGGCTGATTCCGTGACCACCCACGGCGGGCCTCCAGGCAGTGTTTCCAGCGTCTGGGTGTTGGGCGTTTTGTGCAGCAGCGCACGGCGCAGGTCGCCGTCGGTGATCGTCCGGGTCAGGCGCCCCTTACTATCGACGGCGAGCAAAACGCCCTGAGCCGTTTCGTCCATGATCGCTACCGCCTGCGTCCAGGGCAGCGACAGTGGCACCAGCAGTTGCTTGAATTGCTCGGGCGTCATGGCTAGTAGATGTTGACCTTGTCCAGCAGGTCGGCCGCGATGGGTGTCGTCGCCAGCAGTTCAGTGATCTTCGCACCCGCGTGGCCGTTGCCATACCGGTTGGCCTGCGGGTATGCACCATGCGCGAGTTGCTGCGCCAGCGCCACCGCAATGGCCTCGCGCTCGGCCCGGCAATCGACCGTGTTCAGGTTGCGCTCGCGCGCGCGCTGGCGGTTGCCGATGTTGACCACCGGCGTGCCGACTGACGCCGCTTCGATGATGCCCGCCGACGAGTTGCCCACGAGCACGTCAGCATGGCGCAATGCCGCCAGGAAAGCCGGCCGCTGCAGATGCGTGATGCGATGAAGGCGCTCATTGCCGGCTGCGTCCAACGCCTTCACGATGGCGCCGGATCCCGCGTCGGCATTGGGCGCCAACCACACGATGTGCATCGGCTTGGTTCCTACGGAGTCGTTCAGCGCCGCAGCGACGGCCAGCGTTTGGTCATGCGCGTCGTTCATCTCCTGCACCACGGGGTGGAAGATTACCAGGAGGTAGCGCGCGTCATCCGGCAAGTCCAGCTCGCGCAAAACACCGGCTCGGGGCGTGTTGCCTGCTTCGGCCACGTCGTCCAGGCTGGGTGCGCCCGTGATCCAGACATGCTCGGCGCGCTCGCCGAGCCGGATCACGCGGTCACGCGACTCTTCCGTCGCAACGAAGTGCCAGTGACTGAGTTTGGTGATGGCGTGGCGCACCGGTTCATCCACCGTGCCCGAACGCTCTCCGCCATGCAGGTGGACAATCGGAATCCCCAAATGCAACGCAGCGATCGCGCCCGCGAGCATTTCTCCGCGGTCACCAATCAAGAGCACGAGATCCGGCTGCGCTTGTGCCATCGCCTGCGTGAGGCCGACCACCGCCTCGCCTATGGCTTGCGCCATCGCCGCCAGTGTTCGCTCCTCCACATTTGTCGGAATGCGAGCCACGATCGGCAGGCCCAAAGCTTCAATTTCTTTCACCGTGAGGCCGTAGGTCGGACTCAGATGCATGCCACACACGGCGATCTGCAATTGCAAGTCAGGGTGCGCGGAGATGCGCTGCAGCGTCGACGCCATCAGACCAAAGTCGGCGCGCGTACCTGTGACGTAGAAGATCTTGCGCATCGGCGCTATCCCTTGCCCGCCAGCATGACCCAGGCGAGCGTGGTGTGGGCGGGCAGGTCCTGCGCCAGACGCCGGCCCACCACCTGGCCCCATTGGTCGGGGGCGATGCCGGTGCCGGGGCGGCGCAGTGCCAGGTCCGCGTCCGCCAGCGCATGCCCGCGCGGCAGGTCGCGCACCACCACGACACTGCGACGCGCGACGTCGCGCGTATTCTGCTCGATCGGCTGCGGTACCTTGCGGCCATCGCCGAGCATCGATTCGACAGCGCGAATCCCCCTGACCATGGCCGCGAACTCGATGGGGTCGGCAGAGGCCAGATGGTCGGGGCCGGGCAGTGATTTGTCGAGCGTCAGGTGCTTTTCGATGACCGTCGCGCCCAGTGCCACGGCCGCCAGCGCCGCCTCAATGCCAAGGCTGTGGTCCGAGTAGCCCACCGGCAAACCAGTCGCTTCTGCCATCGTGTCCATCGCTCGCAGATTGAGCGAATCGGCGGGTGCTGGATAGGCCGAAGTGCAGTGCATCAGGCTCAGGTTTTCCCGGTTGGGCGCGGCACGGCCGGTAGCCAACCAACGCGCAGCGATCCAGCTGATGGCCCGCTGCACCTCTTCGAGCGTCGCCATGCCCGAAGACATGAAGAGCGGCAAACCGGTGTCGGCCGCGCATTCCAGCAAAGGCTTGTTGGTGATCTCGCCCGAAGGGAGCTTGAGACGCTGCACGCCCAGGCGCACGAGCAGCGCCACCGCATCTTCGGAAAACGGCGTCGAGAAAAACTCGATGCCTGTCTTCTCGCAGTGCCTGGCCAGTTGCGCGTGGGCGGCCTCATCGAGTTCGAGCTTTTTGATCATCTCGAACTGGCTGGTCTCACCCGTGTTGCTGCGTTGGTATTCCGCTGTGACGGCTTGGGGTGTGACCACGTCCTCGGCGCGGAAGGTCTGGAACTTCACCGCGTCGGCGCCTGCGTCGCGCGCGGCGTCGACCAGTCGCATGGCCAATTCGAGGCTGCCGTTGTGGTTGACGCCCGCCTCGGCGATCACGAAGACCTTGTTCATCTCGTAAGCTTAACTGCTTGCCTGCTGGGAACGCCGGTGCAACCACTCGGCCCATTCGAAGTCGTGTGCGTTGTCAATGTCGACGGAACGGTGCCGCGGCATGATGCTGGGGCGCATGCCGACCGTCCAGAACCCGTCCCGCGCGGCCTGCCCCAGCGCCGCCCGCTGCCACACGTAGATGGATCCGTTCAGACCCCAGACGGCAGGAACATCTTGCCTGCGTACATGTGTGCCTGGTTTGCTGAGGCGTAGAACCCCGTCAGCTTGCACTTCGACCAGCGAGTAGTAGGGGTTGTGTGAGGGCTCGGAGACGGAGACGATAAGCCCGGCCTGTCCGCGCATGCCAATCGCTGCCGCCAAGTCGTCCTGCGTGCGCAGCGGCGAAGTTGGCTGCAGGTCGACGATGGTGGCGACGACCTCTCCCCGCTTCTCTAGATGTGCGACTAAGTGCTCGATTGCCGGAATCTTTGCGGCGTCATCGGACGCGAGCTCAGTCGGACGGCGGTAAGGCACCTGCGCGCCGAATTGCCGGGCCACCTCCATGATTTCGTCGTCATCGGTGGAGACGTAGACACCGTCGATCAGACTGCAAGCCAAGGCCTGCTCTATGGTGTGCGCAATGAGCGGCTTGCCCGCGAAGGGCAGGACGTTCTTGCGGGGCAGGCCCTTGCTACCGCCCCGCGCGCAGATCGTCGCTATCGTCTTCCCCGGTGCGGTTGTCATGGCTTGCTTCCGTAGATCAGCAGGTGACGTATTTCATGCCGGCCGCCCTCTTCCGTGATGCTGGAATGCTCGACCCGATCGATACGCCAGCCTTCGAGCAGCACAGGCACCTGCTCTTCAACGGTGAAGCGGGTCGCGCCCAGGCCCTTGAGCAATCCTTCATCACATACCCACATGTCAGGGCCGGCCGCTGTTCCCGTGCCCTCGCCCCAGCACCCACGCGCAAAAGTACGCGCAAACAGGCGCCCACCTGGCTTGGTGACACGAGCGAGCTCGCGGTAGACCTTGCGCGCTTCGTCGAAACCCGAGTAGCAGATCGCCACCACGTCCAGCGCGGCGTCGAAGTAATTGTCCGGATAGGGCAGTTGCTGAAAATCGCCGGACTGAACATTGCCACCCGCTTCGCGCCACTGCGGGCATTCGCGGTCCAGTCTTTCGCGCGTCAAGCGCACCGCCGTTTCCGAGCCTTCAATTCCGTGTACGCAAAAACCTTCGCGCGCCATGAACCAGAGGTTGGCGCCGGCGCCCGAGCCAACTTCGAGCAGGCGCACCTGCGCGCGGTCCTCCGCGTTTGGAAAGTTGCCCTTCACGAAGCGAATGACATCCTCGCCGGGATATTGTCCCCAGGCGCGCGTTCGGTAAACGGTCTCCCAGACAGGGTCCCAGGTCATACTTTGCGATAGAAAATTGGGCGCTCGGGGTGCGCGGCCCATTCGGCGGCGAATCGTTGCTTTAGTTCATCATAGGCCGCGCCGTCGAACACGTGCCAGCCAGTGCGGTACATGAGCCGTGTCCGCGAAAACGAACCTTTGAAGAACAGCAACGCATTCTCAGAGCTGGCGTCGGTGCCACCACCGAGGTAGAGCTGGCGCATGCCCAGGCGCTGCGCGGCCTGCGCCGCATGATGCAGTGCAAAGCTCGGCGCGCCCAGCTTGCGTCCGGCTTCATTCGTGGCCGCGAGGTGGTATTCGCGCACCCCGGCGCCGTCCAGGAACAGGCCGGCCGCCAGCCAGCCATCATTGCCAGGATGGCGGCAAATGCCCAGCTTTGCCAGGCCGCTGTCAGCGAGGAGCTGGAAGTAGTCATCACCAAACAGGTAGAACGGATCGGTCTGCATCTGGCGTATTGCCGCGCGATGGAAGGCGCCGAACGTTTCAGATTCGCCTTTGAGGCTCTGTTCTTCGTATACCAGTCCGGCCGTCTCGGCCTTCTTCAAAGTCTGGCGCAGGCGCGGCGGGTAGTCGGCAGCAACATTGACGCCACGCAAATCAACGGACACCACCTCGCGGTTGTTGACGACGTGCCCGCCGTAGTGACGCTCGTTGACAAGGAGCGGATGAAAGCGCACGTATTCGACGGCGACGCGCTGCTCGCGCATCCAGTCCTGGTAAGCAGTCCAAGCGGCGGCCAGAAACTCGGGATCGTCGCTGCTGGACATCGGGCCGCCGTAGCCATACGGAGAGCTCGCATCCTTAATGAGCGTGCCTTCAACGTGCACAAGGTGGAGGCAGTGCATCCAGTGCTTGCCGCCATCTTCAAAACTCAAATAAATGGGAGACAGTGCCGGGCTGCGCGCCGCGTCTGCTGCAACATAGTGCGGATGCAGCGTGGCGGGACGCAGCGGCACCGCGAGACGCTCATGCACCGCGGCGGCCTGCGCCAGTGTCAGTGAACGCATCTCAGCCGCCACTGTGGCGCTCCTGCACAGAGCACAGAATTTCGGCGACGCGCTGGGTTGCCTCACCGGTGGGAGGGCCCCCCGCCGCTTTCGCGCGCGGTGAAGCCTGCGGTGCGGATGCATTGAATGCGCTGGCCAATTGCTCGACACGCACTTCGCGATCGGCAATGCCCATGGCGAAGTAAGGGCTCAGTTGATCGAGAATGGACCCGCGTACCTGCGTCACGCGCTTGCCGGCAAGGTTCGCCTCCACTCCGACCGTGGACACCGACACGATGACCTCGTCGCCCGCGTGGATGGCGGCGTGCAGAGGCAGGCTCGAAGGCGAGACGCGGATGCGCGGGTGCGCAACTCGCGCGATTTCTTCCGGGAACGCTTCGCTGGGATGGCGACGCAACCAGAGCGCGAGCTGTGGATTGGCTTCGACTGCGGCGATCAGCTCGCGCTCGACCCGCCGCGGATACGACGGATCTCCGATGCCCGCCACGCCCGGTATGCCCACGGGCTCGGGCGAAGATGCATACAAGAGCACATGCATCGAATTCCAGCCCGCATCGCACCGCAACCGGGTGCCTTCGGCGACCATGGCAAGATCGTTCACCGTGTCGAACGCGGGATTGCCCGTCACGTGCACGTCGGCGGCGGGCCGCCCGGCGTCGATCAGGCTGGCACGCACTGCCGCGTTCAATACACAGAGGGCATCCGCATACTTCGGTCGGGCCAGCAGTGCGCGCTCCCATATACCCAGGAGGTCAACCACACAGACGCTGGGAATACCCATCTCGCGCGCGGTGTGGATGGCGGCCTGTTCGGCGCGTGGCGAATTGGTCGTGATCACGAGCGACGGGCGCTCGCGCTCGATCACTCGCCGCAAAATCCCCAGCGGCAAAAACGCCTGCCGGCCGAATTGCCGGTACTGCTCGGCCGCGGGCTGCGGCCCGAGCCGGTCTTCCATATCGATGTACGACAAACCCAGGTAGGCAACGGACTCCTCGCGCTCCGCCGCCTGCACTTGAAGTTGCGCGGCGAGCTCTTCGCCTTTGCGCAAGGCACGCACGTCCGAGTCAGCCATGACATCACGAAAGCCCAGCGTGGCAATGCCGCATTCCTTCACCGCGGCAGCAGCGGTCGTCAGCGCCAGGTACACCGGCCGTGCGATGCCGTGATCCCGCACCCACTGCGCAACGGGAAGCAACGCTTTGACATGCCCGCCGCCATAGGAGACGAAGAGCCAGACCGGAAGTTCGGCTTTCATCGAGGCGCTCCCATGCCGGCGTCCCACAACGCCAACGCGACCAATGCGCGCAGTTCCCGAGTGAGGTTTGCGCTGCCGTCACGATGGCGGTGCAGCATCCCGTCGATCGCATCCGGTCGGAAGAGGCTCTGCACAAGGTCACTGCGCGCCAGCGCATTGCGCAGCCAATCGAAGCTTTGCGTGCGAAACCACTCACCCACCGGCACGGTGAACATCTGCTTCTTGCGGTGCGCGAGGTCGCTGCCTATCAACGGCGTCACGGCCTTCTTGTACCAATGCTTCTTGTCGCCGGCGTGCAACTTGGTCGCGCCGCGCGACCGAAAGGCAAACTCCATCATCCGCCAGTCCAGGAACGGCGTGCGCGCCTCAACTGAAACCGCCATGCCCATCCGGTCGGGCTTCACAAGGTTGTTGCCGCAGAGCAGCAACTGCATGTCCAGGTAGAGGGCCTGGTTCACGCGGTCGAAGTGGCTTGCTTCCTCGAACCAGGATTTTGCTGCTGCGTCGAAGCTGTCGATGCCTTTAAGTTGCGCGGCGACGGCCGGCCGGTAGAGCGCCTGCTTAGCCTCGCGACCGAACAGCGAAATCGAGTCGAAGTAGCTGCGCTCAAATTGCGGCTGCGCGAGCGCCTGCGCCTCGGGCCGGGCGAAGTATGCGGAGTATTTGTCGTAGCCCGCGAAGAGTTCATCGCCACCGTCGCCGGTGAGCACCACCTTGACATGCTTGGCGGCCAGCTCGCTGACCCGTAGCGTCGGCATGAAGGACGCGTCGCCATGCGGCTGGTCCAGGTGATAAAGGACATGCGGCCAGCGGTCCAACATGTTCAGTTCAGCGATCTCGCTGGTGTGCTCACAGCCAAATCGCCGCGCCGCCTCCGCCGCGAAAGCCGACTCGTCGTAACGCGGGTCGGTAAAACCGATGCAGAAGGTCTTGACCGGCCGATCCACGTGTCGCGCCATCAGCCCAACGATCGTGCTGGAGTCGACCCCGCCGGAAAGAAAGGCGCCCCAGGAAACGTCGGCACGCAAACGGATGCGCGTCGCGTCGTCCAGGATCTCCATGAACTCTTCGGCCCAAGCGCTGAAGTCGTGGTCGCGCTCGCGTTGCGCACCCAGGTTCCACCAACGATGCGTCTCCGCGCCACGCCGGGTGAATTTCATCCAGGTGCCGGGCATGACATGGCGGATGCCCTGCCAAATCGTCCACGGAGCGGGAATGTAGTTGAAACTCAGGTAGTGATGAACGGCTTCGAGATCGACCTTCGGTTCATGGCCGATCCAGGGCAGCATCGCCTTGATCTCTGACGCAAAAATGGCGCGGCCACCGTCATCAGTCACGTACAGCGGCTTGACGCCGATCCGGTCGCGCACCAGGTACATCGCATCATCGCGCGCGTCGTCGATGGCAATGGCGAACATGCCGTTGAGTTTGGAAACGCAGTCGATCCCCTCGCGCTCGTACAGACGCAAGATGACTTCGGTGTCCGAGTTCGTGCGCAACTGCACGCCCTGCGCCCGCAGGTCCGCAGCCAGCTCCACATAGTTGAAAATTTCGCCGTTCTGGACCACGGCAATTCGCCCGTCGTCCGAAACGAAGGGCTGGTGGCCGCCCGCGATGTCGATGATCGAGAGGCGGCGGTTGCCGATGGCGACGCCGCGCTCCGGCTGGTGCCACAAGCCCTCGTCATCGGGGCCGCGATGGGCGAGCTTGCGCGCCATGTCGGCGAGGGCCTCGCCGGGCATGGCTCGACGCGCGCGGTCCCAGTAGCCAAAGATGCCGCACATCTAGTTGCTTCCCTGCCCGGGCAAGCGGCCCAGCGTCCGGGCCAAAATACGCATGTCTAGCCACAGGTCGTGTTCGCGCGCGTAGCGCAGGTCCAGCGCCAGGCGTTCGGCTTCAGTCGCCTGGGAACGCAGCAGCGCCTGGGCCATGCCCGTGATGCCGGGACGCACGCTGCAGCGCTCGGCCCAATCGCGCTCGCTGTAGAGCGCGCGCTGCTGCGGCACGTCGGGACGCGGGCCCACGACGCTCATGTCGCCCTTGAGCACGTTCAGCAGTTGCGGCAACTCGTCGATGCTCGCGCGTCGCAGGAGGCGACCGACCCGGGTGATACGCGGATCGCCGGCCGCAGTGTGATACGGGCCCTGCGCGGCTGCGTCCTGCACCATCGTGCGGAACTTGTACATGCGAAATTCGCGGCCACCCAGACCGAGCCGCGTCTGCCTAAACAAGATCGGCAGCCCACTCTCCAGCCCTATGGCCATTGCCGCCACTGCCAGGATCGGGGCGAGCACAACCAGGCCGAGCATCGCCAGCAGCACGTCCATTGCCCGCTTCATGGCGTTCTGTCCAGCCCAATGGCGATGGATCGGACGATCGCTGCGATGCGCGCCGAATCCTGCTGCGCTTCTTGCGGCGTGCGGCGCGATAGCTCTTCTTCGGCGCGGCGCAGTTTCGCGACTTCCGCTTCGAACCCAGTGACTTGATCGGGGCGATGGAAAGTTCGCGACAAGATGACCGACGATGAGCCCAGACGCAGGTGCTCGGCCAGCACGTCGCGACCAGACAGCAGGCCTTCATCCAGGCGCGCGATTCCACCGAAGCCAAACTTGAGTGCCTGCCCCTTGCACATGCCAGCCACGCGGTCCAACAGGCCCATGGCAAGTGGCTCGAACATGAAGCGCAGGCCCAGCGACACATGAAGGTCGTTCAGGCCAACGTACACCTCGGAAACCCCCGGCGTCGTTATCCACTCTTCCATGCACTCAAGCGCGCCTGCCGTTTCCACGAGCGCCACCACGCGCGCGCGGCCCCCGACGACGGCGCAGAACTGCGCCAATTCGGCAGCATGGGTGAACATGGGCAGCATCAATTCGTCGGCGCCAGCCTCAATTGCAGCTTGCACTTCCTGCGCTGTCTCGGCATGCAAAGGGTTCAAGCGCACCAGCAAAGGTGAGCGATGCAATTCGCGCTTCACGCAGGCGACGTCTTGCATCACGTGCGTGCTGATGAAAGTGTTGCGGCCGGCCTGGCGCTCTGCCTTCCCCATACGCTCCAGGTCGACAAACAGTCGAAAGCCGTCCAAAGCGTCGCAGCGGCGCGCGAACGCCGGGTCGTTCGTGATCTGGAACAGTTCAAGCATGGGAAAGCCTGCAATTATCGCGCGAGGGCCGAGCGCAGATCGGTGCTGGCCCACCACGTAATGCCCACGACCGCGAGGCCCGTGAGCCCGGCGGCAGCAAGGCTCGCCCACGAGCCCGAAAGCGTCGCAGCGCCGAGCTGCTGGGCCAATCCTCCCAGCAGCAGCATGCAGGCGCCGGACACTGCCATCGATCGCCAAGGCAACCAATGAAAACGCTGGTCGCCAAGGGCCGCCAGCAACGCCAGGGCAACCCCCATCATCAATACGTCGATGAACAGCATCAGCCTGGCACCGTCATTGAAGCCCATGGCTGCAGCCAGCAGCAATGCCGCCAAGGCAACGCCATAGGCACCCACTGCAATCCTCATGCGTCCCTGGCTCGCGAGCACCGTGAGGGCTACCGCGATCAGCGACTGCGGAAGAAGGCTCCATGCACCCAACGCGCCCCACTGCGCGACCAGCCCGAGAGCTTGCGCGTCCATCCGCCCCCAGCCGAACAGCAATTCGGCGATGGCGGAACTGCCAACCCACAGGGCGGCGGCGGCGCCGCACGCAAGGGCCCACGCCAGCGCGAATGCGCCGCGAACAGCGTTGCGGCTCAAGGCAGCGTCCCCTCTCCCCAGTGCGCGAGCGATCATTGGGAAAGCGAGCGCCGCGACCAATTGCACCGCAAGAATCAGTGGAAGTTCAACGAGCTTCCAGGCATAGTTGAAAGTTGCGAGAGCACCTGGCCCGGAAGACGAGGCGATGGAGCGCGCCGCGAAAGGCAGAGCCAGCGGCAAGCCGGCCGAGAGCGCCGCCCACAGCCACACGGGAGGGCCCGGCAACACAGCAACGGCATTGACTGCCTCGCCGGTGTGGACCGGCGTGCGCCAGTGCAACCACACCAGGCGAAACAGCATGGCAGCGAAGAGCCCAACCCCCAGCCAAGGAACCACCTCGTTCGAGGGAACCCGTGCGGCTGCGATGATAGCGGCGATCAGCGCCGCATTCACCACCAGATTGGCTGAGTACATCCCCTTGAAGTCGCGCTCATGCTGAAGCCGCGTTGTCCACAGGGCAGCCAGCAAGGCAGCGGGAAGCGCTAAAGCACTCCAGACCAATGCAGCAGCCGCCGCAGGCAGCAAATCTGGGGGCAGCCCACTCGCCAGCCACAAAGCCAAGGGCTCGCGCGCAAATGCCATCAACAACGCGAGCACCGTGCCAAGCGCGAGCACGACGACCGTTAGCCGGCGTTGGGTCGCTTGCACTTGCGCCACGGTTTGTCCCGCCCAAGCCGGCACCAACACATAAGCCAGCGCGCCGCTGGCCAGAACACCCGCCAGCCAATCCGGCAAGGTAAGCATTAACACCACGACGTCGGCCATGCCCGAGGTCCCGAAGGCCGCGGCTTGTGCCGATTCGCGCACCAGTCCCAGCAGCCGGCTGGCCAGCAGCAGGGCCAGGGACAGTGCGCCGGCTTTCAGAAACATGGCGTGAATTATCGAGGGCTCGCTGGTCCGTTCCGCAAAAAACTAAAATCAGCGGTTTCGCCTGCCCCACGCGCTCTCACGTTACTTCCGGTTTTACCCATGTCCGACCACACCACCCCGCCGCCTTCCGACGAAAACCAGCTGATCGCGGAGCGGCGTGAGAAGCTCAAGGTACTGCGCCAAGCGCAACGCGAGGGCAAGGGCGTGGCCTTTCCGAACGACTTCAAGCCAGGACATCGCGCGGCCCATCTCGTCGCCCACCACGACGGCAAAACCACCGAGGCGCTGGCCGGAGAGAATATCCAGGCCAGCGTGGCCGGCCGGATGATGCTCAAGCGCGTGATGGGCAAGGCCAGTTTCGCCTCGGTTCAGGACGCGACGGGCCGCTTCCAGATCTACATCACCCGCGATGACGTGGGCGAGGAAACCTACGCGGCGTTCAAGCATTGGGATTTGGGCGACATCATTGCCGCCGAAGGCAAGCTGTTTAAAACGCGCACCGGCGAGCTTTCACTTCACGCGACCAAGATACGCCTCCTGACCAAGAGCCTGCGGCCGATGCCCGACAAGTTCCATGGCATGGCCGACCAGGAGATGAAGTACCGCCAGCGCTATGTGGACCTGATGATGGACAGCGCAGCGCGCGACCGCTTCACTGCCCGCAGCAAGGCCGTCAGCGGCATGCGCGAGTTCATGGTGGCGAACGGTTTCCTTGAGGTGGAAACGCCGATGCTGCATCCGATCCCGGGCGGTGCCAATGCCAAACCCTTCGTCACGCACCACAACGCGCTGGATCAGGAGATGTACCTGCGAATCGCGCCCGAGCTGTACCTGAAGCGCCTGATCGTCGGCGGATTTGAGCGTGTCTTCGAAATCAACCGGAGTTACCGCAATGAGGGCATCTCGGTGCGGCACAACCCCGAGTTCACGATGATGGAGTTCTACGCGGCCTACTGGAACTACCTGGACCTGATGGACTACACCGAGGCCCTGATTCGTGACGCCGCGCAAAAGGCAGTCGGCACGCTGCAACTCACGTACGACGGCAAGCCGGTTGATTTGTCCCAGCCATTCGAGCGTCTCACCATCCCCGATGCGATCCGCAAACACACCGAGGCCGGCGACATGGTGAATGACCGTGATTGGCTGGTCAACGCTTTACGCAAACTGGGCCTCTCCGAGGAGAAGGACAAGCTTTCTTCCCGCTCATTGGCCAGCCTGCAGGTGATGTATTTTGAGGAGACCGTGGAAGAAAAGCTCTGGCAGCCGACCTTCATCATGGAGCATCCGACTGAAATCTCGCCGCTGGCCCGCGCGAACGACGAGCGGCCCGAAGTGACCGAGCGCTTCGAGCTCTACATCACCGGGCGTGAGATGGCCAACGGGTTCTCGGAGCTCAACGATGCCGAAGAGCAGGCTGCCCGCCTGCTGGCGCAAGTCGCCGCCAAGGATGCGGGTGACGACGAGGCGATGTATTACGACCACGACTTCGTGCATGCGCTTGAGCACGGCATGCCGCCCACAGGCGGCTGCGGCGTCGGCATCGACCGGTTGGTGATGCTGCTGACCGACAGCCCAAGCATCCGCGACGTGATTCTGTTTCCGGCGCTGCGGCACCCGAAGACAGCCGACGCCGCACTTGGTGGCGAACCCGGCCGGGA
>JBKJTX010000163.1:0-8040 GCA_046590315.1 Ramlibacter sp.
CAGGGCCGGGCCGGCGGAGGCGACCGCGGACGCAGGTGTTGCCAGTGCAGACGCGGATGCCGACGCGGCTTGCGCCAGTCCCGGTGCGCCGGCTGTCGCCGGCGACGATTGCGCGACGTCTTGCGCTGCCGGCTGTGGTTGTGGTTCGGGTTGCGGCGGTGCGACCTCGGCGCGCGCAGGCGCGGAGGCCGGCTGCCGCGGGCTGTCCAGGGAGGTGATCGCCGAACGCTTGGGGCTGGGGGGCGTTACGGGGACCGCGACCGGGATGGTCGGCGGCTCCTGCGGGCGTAACAAGCGCGTGAACAGCGGCGCTGGCATCTGCTGCAGCAAGGGCGACTGCGCCATCTGGCGCGCGAACCAGTTGAGGGCCATCGCGTGCAGCAACAGCACCAGCGCCGCCAGCGCCGCGAAGCGCAAGCCAGGCGAAACGCTCAGGCGTGAGCGGCCAGCCACGGCTGCGCCCGGGCGGCGTCGCGCAGGACCAGCCGCCATGTGGTGGCCGCGGCCGGCAGGTTCAGTTCGAGCCGCAGCAGCCGACGGTCACGCGCAACCAGGGCCGTCAGCTTGCGGTGGCTGCCCGCGTAGAGCAGCAAGTCGTCGAGCTTGGTCAGGCGCCATCCCGTTCCCGCGACTTCGACGCCTACCCATTCGTCGTTGGCCGCGATTCCCGCTTGTTCGGCTGCGCCGCCGCGCAGCACGGTCTTGACCTGCACACCCGAACTCTCGGTCACGCGCAGGCCCAGCCGCTGCTGCAATTGCGCGGGCTCTTCGAGCACAACCACACCGTGGGGCAGCAGCAGTTCCTGAAGCGGCAGGTCGCGCGTTCCATGGACCCAGGCGGCGATCTCGCGCGTGAAAGCCCGTCCTCCCAGCTCCTTCAGCACCGCGGCGAAGTCCGCTTCGGTCATCGGGCCGGCCTTGCAGCGCTGCCACAGCGCGCGCATCACGTCGTCCAGCGTTGCATGCCCTTCGTTGCGCAAGGTGAGGTCGAAGCACAGGGCAACCAGTGCGCCCTTGGTGTAGTAGCTGATGGTTGCGTTGGCGGTGTTCTCGTCCTGCCGGTAGTATTTCACCCAGGCGTCGAAGCTTGCCTGTGCGACGGCCTGCACCTCACGGCCGGGCGCCTGCAGCACCTGGTTGATGGTCTTGTTCAGTAGCTTGAGGTACACCCCGTCGTCGATGAGGCCCGCCCGGCGCAGCAACAAGTCGTCGTAGTAGCTGGTGAAGCCTTCGAAGAACCACAGCAGCTGCGTGTAGTTCTCGCGGCCGTAGTCGTAGTGCGTGAATTCCGCTGGCCGCAGGTGCTTGACGTTCCAGGTGTGAAAGTACTCGTGGCTGATGAGCCCGAGCAGCGTCACATAACCGTCGGTCATGCGCGCTTCGCCGATGCGGGGCAGGTCCCGGCGCGAAGCGATCAGGGCCGTCGAGTTGCGGTGCTCCAGCCCGCCGTAGCCGTCGTCCACGACGTTGAGCATGAAGAGGTAGCTCTTGTGCGGCGGACGTTTGCGGTCATGCCAGAAGCGGATTTCGGTCTCGCTGATCTTGTGCACGTCGGCCAGCAGGCGTGCGTAGTCGCACGACTCCGCGGCGCCCGCGATCAACAGCCGGTGGGGTACGCCGCCGGCCTTGAAGTCCGCGCTCCAGAACGCGCCCATCTCCACCGGGCAATCGACCAGTTCGTCGTAGTCGGCGGCCAGGTAGGTGCCGAAGCCGCGCTTGCCGACCTTGTGCGGCGCGAGTCCGGTCGCCGCTTCCCACTGCGGCATGCCCTTGACGGGCGCAAGTTCGAGCGAATGAACCGAATTTTCCTGGCCGTGCACCCGCAGGCACAAGCTGGTGCCGTTGAAAAAGCCGCGCTGCGTGTCCAGCCACGCCGTTCGGACCGAATTGTCAAAGGCATAGACCTCGTAGCTAAGCACGAGGGGGCTGCTCGGGACGCACTCGATCTGCCAGTTGCACTTGTCAAGTTGCTGCAGAGGTGTGGCACGGCCGCCCTGCCGCGCAGTGAGCCGCTGCAGGTTCTTGGCGAATTCGCGCACCAGATAGCTGCCGGGAATCCAAACCGGCAGAGAAACCTGCTGCTGGGCGGCGGGTTGGTCGATGCTGAGGGTGACGCGGTACAGGTGCGCGTGCAGGTCGGCCGCTTCCACCCGGTAGTGAACGCTGGCGACGCGGGACGCAAAGGGGCGGAGCATGGGAAGACTATACGCAAGCAGCGCCTGCGAGGTCCCCCGCACCGGCGGCGCGGTGCGCTCGTCGCTCACTGCTTGACGTCGGTGAGGTATTTCTCGACCTGCGCCGTGCTGACGGCGCCCGGCACGCGCGTGCCGTCCGACAGCACCATGGTAGGTGTGCCCGTGATGCGGTATTTGCGGCCGAATTCCACGTTGCGCACCACGGCGGTCGCGTCGCAGCTGCCCGCGGGCGCTGCCGTGTCGCGCACCATCCAATCGAGCCAGGCCTTGCCCTTGTCCTTGGCGCACCAGATATTGCGTGCCTTGAGCGCGGAGTCCTGTCCGAGAATGGGATACAGGAACATGTACACGGTGATGTTGTCGACCTTCATCAGGTCGCGCTCGAAGCGCTTGCAGTAGCCGCAGTTCGGATCCTCGAAGATGGCGAGTTTGCGCTTGCCGTTGCCGCGCACGAGGGTGAACGCGTCGGCCAGCGGTAGCTGCGCGAAGTCAATCGCCAGCAGCTTTTCCTGTCGCTCCTCGGTCAGGTTGCGCTGCTGCTTGGTGTCGATCAACTGCCCTTGCAGCAGGAAGTTGCCATCGGCGTCCGTGTACAGCAGCTCGGCCCCGACGCGCACCTCGAAAATGCCGGGCATCGGCGTCTTGGTGATCTCGTCGATCTTGCCGAGCAAGGGCAGGCGCTCACCCAGGTTCTTCCGAATGCTGGCGTCGTTCGCCACGGCGGACGAACCCAACCCGAGGGCCAACAGGAGGGCGCACGCCGCGCTCTTGATCAGTGTCATTCGCAATCCATCGCTTTCCAACTTCAAAGCCGTCCCATCGCCTGCTTCGCGATCCAATCCTTCATCGGCCCGCTGCGGTCGAATCCGGTCATTCCCCAGTTTCGCAGCGCCGTCCAGGGCACGGCGCGTTGCGCGAAAAGTTGCTGCAAGCCGTCGGTTGCCGCGCTCATGGCCAACACATCGGCCTTGCGCGAGCGCTCGAAGCGCCGCAGCAGCTTCATATCTCCCACGCTGCGCCAATATTCACGTTCGCGAAGTACCCGCGCCAATTCCCTCGCATCAGCCAGCCCCAGGTTCAACCCCTGCCCGGCCAGCGGATGCACAGTGTGCGCCGCATCCCCGGCAAGCACCCAACCCGGGCCGCACCAACGGTCCGCCCGGGCCAGTTGCAGCGGCCACGCCATCCGCTCGCTCGCTAACGTCAATTTGCCCAACCCGCCTTGGCTGGCCTGTTCCAGCTGGGCTTCAAAGGCCCTGTCGTCCAGCGCCAGCAGTCCCGGTGCGCGATTCTCCAGGACTGACCACACAAGGGCTACAGAGTTCCCGCCGGACGGCGTGCTGCCGGCTCCCAGCGGCAGAAAAGCCAGGATTTCCCCTCCCACGAACCATTGCCGCGCCACGTGGCCGTGGGGTTTTTCACAATGCAGCCGCGCCGCGATGGCGCGCTGCGGATAGGGCATGAGCTCGAACTGCACGCCGAATTCGCTTCGGGTGACGCTGGCCTTGCCTTCGCAGACCGCCGTGAGGGTCGCGGGCTGCGGCGTGTCCAGCCACTGCACCAGGGGCTGGTAGCGGAGCGCCTCGGTCAGTCGCTCGTGCAGGGCCTGGACGTCAACGATCCACGCCAGCGCTTCGACGCCCTGCGCAAGGGCATCGAAGCGAAGCTCACCGCCCTCGTCGCCGTGCACTTCCATGCCGAGCACCGCCGTCGCATGGGGTGCGTCTGGCCAGGCGCGCAATGCCACGAGCAGCTCGCGCGAGGCCGCGTTGATGGCATAGGCGCGCACGTCGCTGCCGGCGCCTTGCGCCTCGTACTGTTCGCCTACCAGACCCACGCGCAAACGCTCACGCGCCAGCAGCAGGGCCAACGTTTGGCCAACGATTCCGGCGCCGCGGATACACACATCGAGAGCGGGAGGCATGGCCCGATTGTAGGAGGCGGGCACAATCGGGCCTGGTTCGCGCATCCTCTTTCCACTCACCATGAGCAACGCTTTGCCCGACGTCACCACGCACATCGCCCGCCTCTTCGTCTACCCGATCAAGTCGTGCGCCGGGGTGGAGGTGCAAGAAGCAGTGTTGACCGAAACAGGTCTGGACCTCGATCGAGCCTGGATGGTGGTCGACGCCGAAGGCGAGTTCGTGAGTCAGCGCGAATTGCCGCAGATGGCGCTGGTGAAAGTCCAGCTCAAAGTCTACGAGGTGGTGCTGCGGGCGCCCGGCATGTTGGCGCTGCACCTGGCCATCGACGCTGTGGAGCAGCCCGTGCGCGCCCGGGTCTGGAGCGACGAGGTGGCAGCCTACGACATGGGCGACGTCGCGGCCCAGTGGTTCAGCGACTTTCTGGGTCGCAAGTTGCGCCTGGTGCGGTTTGACCCCGACCACCGGCGCCTCGCCGACATGAAATGGACACAAGGGCTGGAAGCGCCCTACCAGTTCAGTGACGGCTTTCCTCTGCTGGTGGTGAGCGAAGGCTCGCTCGGCGACTTGAATCGCAGGCTGGACGCGGCCGGTCATGGCGCTGTGGGCATTGAGCGCTTCCGGCCCAATATCGTTCTCGCGGGCCTCGAAGCCCACGACGAGGACCGGCTGGACGTAATACGCATTTCCGCCGGCGAAGAGGTGCAACTTCGTCCGGTCAAGCCCTGTACGCGCTGCCCCATCCCGAACATCGACCCGGCCACCGGCCACGCGAGCCCTCAGGTGTCGGATACGCTGCGGGCTTACCGCGCCAATGACCGGGTCGGCGGCGCCGTGTCGTTCGGCATGAACACCGTGCTGCTGAGCGGCCTGGAGCAGACTCTGCGCGTGGGCCAAGCAGTCAGGTCGAACTGGCTCTTTGACTGAGTGAAGCGCTGGGTAGCGCGGCGAGGGCGCCCTCAGCCGTGGGCAAGACGCTGTCGGAATCGAGCAGGGACGAATCAGATTCCAGAGGCATCGGCTGGGTGACTTCGGGTTCTAGAAAGCGGATGGGCCGGCGCGTACGTGGCGACATGCTCGCCAGCAAATTTTCCAGGGCCAGCACCAGCTCCGGCGCGTCGGTCGTGCGCTCTCCCAGCAGCACAGCGCCGATATGGAACTGCAGCGTGACGTCGGGCTTGAGGCCCTGCAACGGCATGAGACCGGCAGCGATCAGCCGCGCGGCGCGATCCGTCACGGAGAGGCGCGAACTCACACCTTCGAGGATCAGGCCGAAGCGCGCCTCGCCGATGCGGCTCACAGTGTCGACATCCCGCAGCAGGCGACGCAACTTGATCACGCTGCGCAGCAGGCTCTGCTCGGCGACCGCAGAACCGTAGTACGCCTTGATCTGCGGATAGTTCACCAAGTCGATGAAGACGATGGCGGCGTTCTCCTTGTCGCGCCGGTAGCGCGCCACGACTTGCCGTAGGCGGTCGTGGAACAAATGCGACGCGAGCAGTCCGGTGAGCGCGTCCTGGCTCGAGAGGGCCTGCTCGCGGATTTCGGCGCCATGGCGTTCGCGCGAGCGAATGTTCAGCGCGACCAGCAGCAAGGGGACTTGCAAGGCCATCGCCGCCAGGATGGCGTATTGGGTGGCGAAAGACACTTGCACCCAACCGAACAGACGCACAACAGCGAGGACGAAGGTCAGCGCGAAGGGCAGGTACCCGGCGAGCACCCAGGCGCCCACCGCGTCGCCGCGGCGCCATGCCGCCGCGGCGATCCACACATTGGCAAGCAAGGTCACCAGGACATAGGCCGCAAGCAGTTGAAAACCGACGGCTCTGTCCAGCAACGGATACGCCGCGGCCAAGGCTATCCCGGCCAGGCCCGCCCAATACGTCAAGCGGTCCAGGATCGGATGCCGCGCGGAGATGCCGATGAGATTGCGCACGAACAGGAGAGCCGCCGCCGTCGCGAGCAGAACCAACATCGGTTGAGGCGCATCGCGCAGAGCGCCAAAACGAGGCCAGAGCAGGTGCGACGCGACACCCGCATAGGTGGCGACCGCCAAAGTGCTGATGAGCGCATAGGCGGCGTACCACGCATAGACGACGTCGCGGTGGACCAGGCTTTGCGCGAGACATGCCATCACCAGCAGCATCAAGGCACCGAAGGTGATACCCAGGCCCAGGTACTCGACCTGGATGCGCTGGTCATAGGCCGATTCGGTGACGAAACGGACCGGAAAATTCGCGGAGCTAAGGTGGCGGATGCGCACATAGACATCGCGCGCCTGGCTGGGCGGCAACTCCAGGCGAAAGTGCGGGTACCGACCGGGTTCGGGCCAACTCGCGACCGCCAACGTGTCGCCCGCCGTCTGGGCCAGCCACTGGCCTTTGGCGTCCTGCTGGTAGACGGTGACGGAGTCGAGCCCCGGCAGCGGAAAAACCAGCAGCCATCCGCTGCGCTCATTTCGCGGGCGTGCCAGCCGGTAGTGCAGCCACAGGTTGCTGTCTTCGCCGAGCGAGTAGATCAGGTCGGTGCGGGATGGCCGGAACGCGCCAGTGCCGTGCAGTACCTGCTCAAACGTCGTCTTTCCAATGGCGTCGACCCAGGCGCTGCCGAGCTCTTGGGCGTCGAGCGACCCCAACGCCTCAGTGAGCTGTACGGTTGGCCTGGCCGCCAAGGCCAAAGGACCGGCCTCAGTCGCCGCGCCTGCCGCCAACCCCGTGTACAGCAGGAGCGCGGCCAGGCCCCGCAGCAGCCATCGCATACACTTTCTGGCTTGATTTTCTGGAATTGCCATGAGCTTGAAGTGCGGGATCGTCGGTTTGCCCAACGTTGGGAAATCCACCTTGTTCAATGCGTTGACCAAGGCAGGGATCGCTGCCGAAAACTACCCTTTCTGCACCATTGAACCCAATGTGGGCATCGTCGAACTCCCCGACCCGCGGCTCGCGAAGCTCTCCGAGATCGTCAAGCCTGAGCGCATCGTGCCAGCCATCGTCGAATTTGTCGATATCGCCGGCCTGGTGGCGGGCGCGAGCAAGGGGGAAGGCCTGGGCAACCAGTTTCTCGCGCACATTCGCGAGACCGATGCCACACTGAACGTGGTGCGCTGCTTTGATGACGAAAATGTGATCCACGTCAACGGCAAAGTCGACCCGATCTCCGATGTAGAAGTGATCCAGACGGAATTGTGTTTGGCCGACCTGGGCACGGTGGAAAAGGCGTTGCACCGCCATTCCAAGACGGCGCGCTCGGGCGACAAGGAGGCGGCCAAGATCGTCGCCATCCTCGAGAAATGCCAGACCGCGCTGAGCCAGGGCACGCCGGTGCGCGCGCTCCCGTTCACCAAGGAAGAGACGCCGCTGGTCAAGGCGCTGTGCCTGATCACCGCCAAACCAGCGATGTTCGTGGGGAACGTGGCCGAGGACGGCTTCGCGAACAATCCTTACCTGGACAAATTGCGCGAGTACGCTGACAAGCAGAAGGCGCCGGTGGTGGTGATCTGCGCCAAGATGGAAGCGGAGATGGCCGACATGAGCGACGAGGACAAGCAGATGTTCCTCGCCGAAATTGGCCAGGACGAGGCCGGCCTGAACCGGCTAATCCGCGCAGCGTTCACGCTGCTGGGCCTGCAGACTTATTTCACTGCCGGCGAAAAGGAAGTGCGCGCCTGGACCATCCACGTCGGCGACACCGCGCCGCAAGCAGCCGGCGTGATCCACACCGATTTCGAGCGCGGCTTCATCCGCGCGCAGACCATCGCGTTCGACGATTACGTGGCGCTGAAGGGCGAGCAGGGCGCGAAGGATGCCGGCAAGATGCGCAGCGAAGGCAAGGAGTACGTCGTCAAGGATGGCGACGTCATGAATTTCCTGTTCAACGTCTGACCCGCAACTGATGTTCGCCGATGTTCGGCGGCGTTCGCCTGG